>JAJPZP010000091.1 GCA_021204285.1 Lachnospiraceae bacterium
AACTCCGCCGGAAAATGGACCCGGCTGCGGAGGCGATGGAATTTGAGAAGGCCATCGAGAACCGGGAACTGCTTGAGAGCGTCGGCAAGATTGCGCAGAAACAGAAGATCACGAGCAGCGGGATGGAAGACCGCGATGTGATCGCGATGGCGGTCGACAAGGAAGACGCGGTCGTGCAGGTCTTCTTCATCCGCGAGGGGCGGTTGATCGGAAGGGATCATTTCTGCCTGCATATCGCCGCGGATGACCGCGAGGAGGATATTCTGAACGCCTTTCTGAAGCAGTTTTACGCCGGGACGCCCTATATCCCGCGCGAGCTGATGTTGCAGCACGAGGTTGCGGACGCGGAGCTGATCGAGGAGTGGCTGAGTGCCCGTAAGGGGCAGAGAGTCTATCTGCGTGTGCCGAAGAAGGGCGAGAAGGAAAAGCTCGTGGAGCTGGCGCAGAAGAACGCGCAGATGGTGCTGACGCAGGATCGCGAGCGCATCCGCCGCGAGGAGGGGCGCACGATCGGAGCGATGAAGGAGCTCGCGAAGCTGCTGGGACTTTCGGAGCTGCGTCGCGTGGAGGCCTATGATATTTCCAATATCAGCGGTTATCAGACGGTCGGTTCGATGGTTGTGTTTGAGCGGGGACGGCCGAAACGTTCGGATTACCGGAAATTCCGCATCCGGGGCGTGCAGGGTTCCGACGACTATGCGAGCATGGAGGAAGTCCTGACGAGACGCCTGTCCCATTATGGGAATTATCCTGATCTGATCCTGATGGACGGTGGAAAGGGCCAGGTGAATGTGGCGCTGAGGGTGATGGAGTGTCTGAACGTCCAGGTGCCGGTTTGCGGCATGGTGAAGGACGACCGCCACAGAACGAGAGGTGTTTATTTTAATAATGTGGAGCTGTCGATCAGCCGGGACAGCGAGGCTTTCCGGCTCGTGACAAGGATTCAGGACGAGGCGCACCGCTTTGCGATCGAGTACCACCGTTCGCTGCGCAGCAGGGAGCAGGTACACTCCGTGCTGGATGATATTCCGGGCATTGGTCCGGCCCGGCGCAGGGCGCTGATGCGGGCTTTTCCGACGCTGGAGGCGATCCGCGCAGCTTCGCAGGAGGAGCTGGCGGCTGCCGAGGGCATGAACCGGCTCGCCGCGCGGCAGGTGTATGATTTCTTTCACAGTGAAAAAACCGAATGAAAACAGGAGGAGAACGACTATGTCTACCGTAGCACTGAACAAAATGATTGAAAAGCTGGAGCTGAAAAATCTGGTTCCGGAGGTCAACACGGACGGGATCGTGATCAGCAGTCCGGATATCAACCGCCCGTCCCTGCAGCTCGCGGGCTATTTTGAGCATTTCGCGAGCGAGCGCGTCCAGATCATCGGTTATGTAGAGTATACATATTTGAAGAGCCTCGACCGGGATGTGAAGGTACGAAATTACGAGCACTTCATGTCCAGCGAGATCCCCTGCGTCATCTACGCGTCGCGGACGGAGCCAGACGAGGATATGCTCGAGATGGCCCGTAAATATAAGAAACCGATTCTGGCCAGCGCCAGGATGACGACCTCGCTGATGGCGGAGGTCATTCGCTGGCTCGGCGTGGAGCTTGCGCCGACAATCTCCATTCACGGCGTGCTGGTCGACGTCTATGGCGAGGGCATCCTGATCATGGGCGAGAGCGGCATCGGCAAGAGTGAGGCGGCTCTGGAACTGATCAAGCGCGGACATCGCCTGATCACTGACGACGTGGTCGAGATTCACAAGGTCAGCGACGACACGCTCGTTGGCACTTCACCGGAGATTACGCGCCATTTCATTGAGCTGCGCGGCATCGGGATCATCGATGTGAAGACACTGTACGGCGTGGAAAGTGTGAAGGAGACGCAGGGTATCGACCTGGTCATCAAGCTTGAGGAGTGGGATAAGGATAAGGAGTACGACCGTCTCGGCCTCAATGAGGAGTATGTGGAGTTTCTCGGAAATAAGGTCATGTGCCATTCAATTCCGATCCGGCCGGGCCGGAACCTCGCGGTCATCGTTGAGTCCGCTGCTGTGAACCATCGTCAGAAGAAGATGGGCTACAACGCCGCGCAGGAGCTGTACCGCAGGGTGCAGGAGAGTATTGAGAGAAACAAGCGTTAATGCAGAGGGAAGAATGAAGAAATATTGCTTTGGAATCGACGTCGGCGGCACGAGCGTGAAGATGGGATTTTTCCGGACAGACGGCGAGCTGCTGGAGAAGTGGGAGATTCCGACGAGGACAGAGAGTGGAGGAAGCGCAATCCTGCCGGATATCGCGGCCTCTGCGCTCGCAAAGCTTGATGCGAACGGTATAGATAAGTCAGAGGTCGTCGGCATGGGAATTGGTATCCCGGGACCCATCAATGCGGCGGGCGTCGTACCGCATACGGCGAATCTGGGCTGGGGTTATAAGGAAGTAACGCGGGAGCTTACGGAACTCACCGGTATCCCCAGCAAAGGCGGAAACGACGCCAATGTAGCGGCGCTCGGCGAGATGTGGAAGGGCGCGGCCGCCGGACACCAGAGCGGGGTGATGGTGACGCTCGGCACCGGCGTGGGCGGCGGCATCATTGTATAGGGAAAGATCCTGGCGGGGGCGAACGGCGCGGGCGGTGAGATCGGCCATATCCATGTAGACGACCGCATTCCTGGTGTCTGCGGCTGTGGAAATCATGGCTGCCTTGAGCAGGTGGCCTCGGCCAACGGTATCGTAAAGCTGGCCCGCTGGATGGCGCAGGAGCGCGGAGAGATCAGCACCTCTCTTGACATGGAGAATCTGAACAGCAAGCTTCTCTGGGACGCCGTGAAGTCCGGGGATGCCTTTGCCTGTGAGGTCGCGGAGCGCTTTGGGTACTATCTGGGGCTTGCGCTGGCCAATATCGCAACCACCGTTGACCCGGAGGTTTTCATCATCGGCGGCGGCATGTCCAGAGCGGGGGAGATCATTCTCGATTACATACAGAGATATTATGTGCAGTATACCTTCAAGGCCTGCCGGGACGCGAGGTTTGTCCTCGCGAAGCTCGGAAACGACGCAGGTATCTATGGATCGGCGAAGCTGGTGATTGAGGGCTAGCGTGCGATTTTTAAGATTCTCTTAATACTACCAAAGTCGTATTGATATCCATAGATGTCAAACATCGGCTTCCCAAGAGGACTTTCCTGATTCTGCAGGAGATGCTGTCAGGCTCGAAATCAGCTCACGGATTGTATCCACGTCTTCTTCCAGCGTGTCAGCAATTTCTTCTGCGGTCTTGCCCTTCACGAGTTTCTTTTTAACCTGCTCTATGAGTTTCTCGGCACGCCCCTCGGCACGCCCCTCGGCACGCCCCTCAGCAAGACCCTTAGTGAGGCCCTCGGCGCGGCCCTCAGCCAGGCCGATCTCTCGCGCCTCTTCCTGCGCGTAATATTTTTCTTCCCATGCCAGCATATATCTCACCCCGACTTCCTCATTTTGGCGAACTTCCCTCACACGGTCATGGATTTTATGTATCCGCTCACTGTTTGCAGTCTGTGCGGTCTCGTCTGTGGTATTTTCCACATAATGGAGAAACTCTGCCAGCTCCAGCGACACTTCATCATCATTCCTGCCTCGGGTATTCAGAAAGATGCGGGTCGCGCCGTCCTCCAGAATGCATCCAGGCACTTCCTGACAAACCGGCTTGAAGGTATAGCAGTATTTCCCGTATCCAAACAGATCAAAGGTCATGATGAGGATGATGTAAGCGTTGTTCAGAAGATTGTAATCCGGCACTCCGGGCGTCAACAGACCGGTATCAATAATACCCTGATAATAGCGGCTTCGCTTTGCCAGGTCTTTCTTCCACTCCTTCTGCATCTCGGTATCGTACACATCTGTGTTCTCATCCATTGTGAACACATCCAGCCGGACAGAACGGGCCAGCGAAGAGACACGAACTTCTTTTTCCGTTTCCGCTCTTCTTAAGGGTGCAATCTCTCTTCCGAGAATGATACTCAGTATTTCCCTGTGAGCCTGCGGATCTTCCATGACCTCATCGAACAGAAAGCAATCGGCGAGGTTCAGTTCCTGTAATGGTATCAT
>JAJPZP010000253.1:0-253 GCA_021204285.1 Lachnospiraceae bacterium
TTATGCTGGTTTGTGGGCGTATTGAGATCTACACCGACCCGGTTCACCACGTCCTCGACGATGCTGCCGAGCGCCTCGCCGAGCCGCTTCTGATTCATATCGTGCTGATACTGGCCGACGCCAATGGACTTCGGGTCGATCTTCACCATCTCCGCGAGCGGGTCTTGCAGCCGTCTGGCGATCGACGCCGCGCTGCGCTGTCCGACGTCCAGATCCGGAAATGACTCCGAAGCCAGCTTGCTCGCGGAATAGA
>JAJPZP010000253.1:263-2148 GCA_021204285.1 Lachnospiraceae bacterium
GACGATCACATACTGTACCTTCTGCGGAATCTCCTTAAACAATTCCACCAGTATTTGCTCCGACTCGCGCGAGGCCGTACCGTTGCCGAGCGAAACGAGCGTAATGTTGTATTTCTCGATTAGTTTTTTCACCGTGGCCTTCGTCTCCCGCACCTGGTGTTTCGGCGCAGTCGGATAGACGACGAGCGCGTCGAGCACCTTTCCGGTCGGGTCCACGACCGCCAGCTTGCAGCCGTTGCGGTAACCCGGATCCCAGCCAAGCACCGTCTGTCCCGCGATCGGCGGCTGCATGAGCAGCTGTTCGAGATTCTTTCCGAATACCTTGATCGCGCCCTCCTCGGCCTGCTCCGTCAGGAGGTTCCGGATCTCACGCTCGATGGCGGGCGCGATAAGGCGCGCGTAGCTGTCCGCGATACAGTCCTGAAGCGCCGGCGTCGTCCGCGGGTTGTCCCGCGTGATCACCTTCTTTTCCAGATAGCGAAGAATCTTTTCCGCCGGCGCCTCAATCTTCACAGTCAGCACCTTTTCCTTCTCCCCGCGATTGATCGCGAGCGTCCGGTGCCCCGCCATTTTACTTAAGGGCTGCGTAAAATGATAATACGTCTCATAGACCGATTCCTGGTTCTCGTCCTTCGCCTCAGAACTGATCGAGCCCTCCCGAAGCGTCAGTTCGCGGATATAAGTCCGGTAGTCCGCCTCATCGGAGATCGTCTCCGCGATGATATCCCGCGCCCCGGCAAGTGCCTCCTCCACGCTGCCAACGCCCTTCTCCTCCGAAAGATACGCTCTCGCCTCTTCCTCGAGCGGTCGCTTTGTCATCTGCAGCAGGATGAGATTTGCAAGACCCTCCAGCCCCTTCTCCTTCGCCATCGTCGCGCGCGTCCGGCGCTTCGGGCGATAGGGGCGGTAGAGATCGTCGACCGCGACCTGCGTCTGTGCGGCCTCGATCTGCGTGCGCAGCTCGTCGGTCAGCTTGCCCTGTTCCTCGATACTCGCGAGCACCTGCGCCTTCTTCTCCTCCAGATTACGAAGGTAGGTCAGCCGCTCATCGAGCTGCCGCAGCTGCTCATCATTCAGCGCGCCCGTCGCCTCTTTGCGATAACGCGAGATGAAGGGAATCGTGTTTCCCTCATCGATCAGCTTCACGGCGGCCTCGACCTGCCATTTCTTCACCGCAAGCTCTTCTGTCAGTCTCTTAATAATGTCCATGGATTTCCTCTCTATTCCCTTCAGTTTCTCAGACAGCCGATCGGCACCCCCAGAACTCCATCCGGGCGACGATAGGCATAGTCCCCCGTTCCCGTCAGAACCATGAGAAACGAGGGGGGCTTCATTTTATCTGTGTCGATTTTCGACTGCAAAACTTTCAGATTCCCTGCTCCCTCCTCGATCAGCCGATCCCCGCCAAGCTTGACCTCTATCAGACCATAGCTGCCATTCCTCAGATGGATCACCGCGTCGCACTCCAGACCCTCTTTGTCACGATAATGATACACCATGCCATTCAGGGCATCCGCAAACACGCGCAAATCTCTGACACATAGCGTCTCGAACAGAAAACCAAAGGTTTTGAGATCCGCAAGCAGGTCATCCGGACCAATTCCCAGTGTGGCAACCGCAATGGACGGATCAATGTAATACCTTGTATCCGAAGAACGAATCGCTGTTCTGGAGCGCAGATTCGGATTCCAGGCGGGCATGTCCTCCACAACAAAAATCTTTCTGAGCGCACTCAGATAAGACGCGACCGTCTCCTGTGCCAGCGAGGCCTCGCCATTCACGGCGATATCCTGTGCAATCACCGTATTAGGCACCTGGCTGCCCTGATTGCGGGCGTAGGAACGCATCAGACGCTTTACCCGTTCCGGATTCTTGCGGATGTCGT
>JAJPZP010000253.1:2158-4040 GCA_021204285.1 Lachnospiraceae bacterium
ACTGCATCATAATAATCCATCGCCTGATCCAGTGCGATTTCGTCCCGCATCCCGATCACCTGGGGCCAGCCGCCCCTGCAGACGAGAAAAGCCAGACGATCAATTGTGACATGCGATTCTCCGTCGACTTCTTGTTTCCCTTCAAAAAGGGCTCTCAGACTGACCTCACCCGTAGAATCACCTGATTCAAAAAGACTCATCGGGCGCATGGTAAGCCATGTAAACCGACCTGTGCCCGAATGCGTAATCTGCGTCGTATCCGGCGGCACCGCAGAACCGGTAAGAATAAACTGCCCGACTTCACCGCGATGATCAACCTCAAAACGAATAGCGTCCCACAGCTTCGGCGCAAGCTGCCATTCATCAATCAGACGCGGGACCTCTCCTTTCAGCAGGCGACCGGGGCTCAGGTCCGACCTCGTAGAAGTCTGAGTTTTCTTTTGCGGATCATCCCTATAAAAGATGGGTTCCGCAATTTGCTCCGCCGTGGTGGTTTTCCCACACCACTTCGGACCCTCTATCAGAACCGCGCCCTTTCCTTCCAGCTTTCGCTTCAAAATGTCGTCTGCGATTCGTTTTCTATACTGCTTCAAAGGCGGCCTCCCTCCCTTTTGCATTCTTATATTCCTTATTATAGCCATCTGGAGACAGAAATACAACAAAAACCGGACGGTTGGCGAAATATTTTTCCGATGATTGGCGGAATTTTAATCCGTTGATTGGCGATTTTTCAGGCTGCACCCGGATATTATATAAGAAAAAGGGAGTCCGCTCAATTATCCAATTCAGATAATTTTACGGTTCTCCCTTTTTCTGTCTACCCAGGTGCTATGACCATCGCTATCAAAAATAATAAATTAGCCCTGGTACCGCGGAATACTTGAGACATCAATGTCCTTATTGTTTTCAAGCGTCAAATAAGGACAACGGGCAACCTTTACACGGATTTCCATCTGACGGGTTCCCGGAGTTCCCCATACAAGCGTAAGTTCTTTCCCTTCTTCCGCATATTCCTTTTCAATACATCCCAGAGAAATCATCCTCCGATAGTAAATACTGTTCAGACGACCATAACTGCTTCCGACAATCTTTCCGTCTGCCTTGACCCAGTCAGCCCGGAATGTGAATCCTTTTGGCGCATTGTAAAACACGTCATTGGGGAATTCATCGATGCTTTCACAGGCTTCCACATCACGTCCCTCAAACTGAGTCTGGTAAACAGCTGCCACGTCCTGTGCATTCCACTCCAATGTAACAATCCTGTTTTTGTCCTCGGCGGCAATTTTTTCCAGAGCTGCTCTTCCCGGAAATTCATGATCATATTTTACCAGATCTCCCCAGCCCACATCATACGGCGTCTTAAAACGTAATTCCAGCTCATCTCCCATACTTCCAATCAACTGGCGATTTATATTCATCCAGCTGATTTCCGGATGCGCCCACATAAATTTTGCAATATCCTCATCCTCAAACCAGGGCATCGGATAATGGGTATTGATGTTTGCAAAACCGGCCTCCGTATGGTTCATACAATACGCCACACGCCCAAGTTTTTTAATTCCATAAGCCTGTCCTGCTTCCCAGATTGCCTGATAAACCTCTTCCTGTTTATCCATATCTCCATGCACTTCGTATGCCAGAGTTCCGGCCATACCCAGACGCAAAACGCGTACCGGAACACCTGCGATACTTTTCATTTCATGGCGCGCGAACCCAATATCATGAAAATCTGCCTTCGCCGCATGTTCGAGAATCTCCAGCGATTTAGGACCTGCAATCTGAAAGAAAAACTCTTTTCCTGTCAAAACCGTTCCCTGTACATCCATATTGGTTTTCGCAACATAATAATCAATAACCGGCGTAAGCCAATATGTGCGATAAG
>JAJPZP010000180.1 GCA_021204285.1 Lachnospiraceae bacterium
GCGGGGTGATTTACTATCAGAATCGTTTCGTGAGAGGGACGCTCATCGATCAGGTGGACGTGTCGGGCATGACGATAGCGGAATTAGAGGAACGGGTAGAGAGCTATACGCTGCGTATCCTGGAGAGGAAAAGCGATGGAAGTACGCTGGAGGAAGAGATCTCCGGTACGGATATCGGACTCTCCTATGCCTCGACGGAGCCACTTCAGGAGATTCTTGAGGGGCAGAATACCTGGCTCTGGTTTCTTGCGCAGAATCAGGAATACGAGCTGGAGGATGTGATAAGCTGGGATGATGAAGCGATGGAGGAGGCGGTGCAGGCGCTGTATGGTTTTGATGCTGACTTCGCGGTCGAACCAACAGACGCTTATATTTCGGACTATGCCTCCGGCAGCGGCTATTCGATTGTAGAGGAGACGCAGGGAAATACGCTGAACCTTGCGCGTACGTTTACGGCTGTCAGTTCCGCTGTCTCAGAACTCGAAGAAGAAGTGGACCTGGACGCGGAAGGCTGCTACGAGACGCCACAGGTGTGCGCTGACGATGAGGAGCTTGTGATTCTTCTTGCAAAGCTGAAAACTTATGAGTACATTACGATCACCTACACCTTTGGGGACAATGTGGAGGTGCTTGATGGCGAGACGATCTGCAGCTGGCTTCATGTCGAAGACCTTGAGGTGACCCTGGACACGGAGCAGGTGGAAGCGTTTGTCGCCACGCTTCGCCAGAAATACGACACGATCTTTCGCTCCCGCACCTTTGTGACCAGTTATGGTACGGAGGTTACGATCAGCTCCGGCGATTATGGCTGGTGGATGAACTATGTGCAGGAGGCTGAAGAGCTGGCTGAGATGATTGAGAATGGGGAGAGCGGTGAGCGCACACCGGTCTACTATCAGACGGCGGCTTCCTATGACATGCCGGATTATGGAAACACTTATGTAGAAGTCAATCTGACTGCGCAGCATCTCTTCTATTATGAAAATGGGGTGCTTGTCATGGAGTCGGATTTTGTCTCGGGAAATTCCGCAAAGGGTTATGACACGCCGGCCGGTGTGTATGGCATTACATACAAGCAGCGAAATGCCACACTTGTGGGTGAGAACTACGAGACGTCGGTTTCCTACTGGATGCCGTTCAATGGAAATATCGGCCTGCATGATGCGACCTGGCGTTCGAGTTTCGGCGGCGATATCTACAAGACGAACGGCTCGCACGGTTGTATCAATCTGCCTTACGCAAAGGCGCAGGAACTCTACAGCTATGTGGAGGCGGGGACGCCGGTTATCTGCTATTATCTGCCAGGGACGGAGCCCGCATCTACGGAAGTGGATACGGATACGCCCGGCGAGACGGAAGACAGCGCGCAGACGACGGAAGAAACAGAGTCTGTACAGACAGAAGTTACAGAAGAAACTACGGACACAGGAGGAACTGCCGAATAGGACAAATCAAAGAGAAAAGGAGAGATATGATTGGGCTATTATGAAAAATGGAAAGACACTGCGCAGAGATATCAGTCGCTCTGCGTGAAAAATGACACAATTTCCGATCATTTATTTCAGGAATACGGGGTGAACCGGGGACTTCGTGATGTGAATGGGAATGGTGTGCTGACGGGTCTTACCAATATTTCCCGGATTGATTCTTTTAAAATGGAAGACGGCAAAAAGATCCCCTGCGAGGGACGGCTCTGGTATCGAGGCTACGATGTGCGTGACCTGATTCAGAGAATACCGGATGGACATTTCGGCTTTGAGAGAATCGCCTATCTTCTGATGTTTGGCGACTTGCCGACGCCGCAGGAAGAAAAGGAATTCTTCGATACGCTTGCGAGCGGACGTGAGCTTCCGACGAATTTCACGCGGGATGTGATCATGAAGGCGTCCAGCAAGGATATCATGAATTCCATGACGAGGAGTATTCTGACGCTGGCGTCTTATGATGAAAATCTGGATTCCAACAGTCTGGATGACGTAATCTGCCAGTGCCTGAATCTGGTCAGTGTCTTCCCGATGCTGGCCGTCTACGGCTATCATGCGTATAATCATTACGATCGGGACGGAAGCATGTATATACACAGACCGGATCCGGCGCTGTCTACGGCGGAGAACCTTCTGCTGATGTTGCGTCCGGATAAGAAATATACCTATCTTGAGGCGAAGGTGCTGGATGTGGCACTGATTCTCCACATGGAACATGGCGGCGGAAACAATTCCACCTTTACAACCAGGGTTGTCACATCCTCCGGCTCGGATACTTATTCTGCGATTGCAGCTGCCATGTCTTCGCTGAAAGGGCCGAAACACGGCGGCGCGAACATCAAGGTTATGGAGATGATGGATGATATCCGTGCTCATGTGAGCGACTATTCGGATCGGGATGAAGTCGGCAGTTACCTCAGTAAAATTCTTGAAGGGGAGGCTTTCGATGGAAAGGGTCTGATCTACGGAATGGGTCATGCGGTATATTCTCTGTCTGATCCCAGGGAACGGATCTTTAAGGGTTTTGTAGAAAAGCTGGCGGTGGCGAAGGGGCGGCAGGACGATATGGCTCTTTATAATAACATTGAATCGCTTGCGCCGGAGCTGATTGCCAAAAAACGCAGGATATACAAGGGCGTCAGCCCGAATGTCGACTTCTACAGCGGTTTTGTCTACGATATGCTCGGCATTCCGATAGAACTCTATACACCAATCTTCGCGATCGCGCGTATTGTCGGGTGGAGTGCCCATCGACTTGAAGAAATCGTGGGAATGAACAAGATCATCCGCCCGTCTTACAAGAGCGTGATGAAAGAGAGAACACTGGTATAAAAAGAGGGGCTCCCGATTGGGAGCCCCTTATAAGCGAAAAACTTATTCAAGTACCAGTTCATCCCATCTGGTGGTGGAAACGAGCGCGATGTAGGTTTTGCCGGTGTTCAGCGTGATCTCATTGCCGTCCGCATCATAGAACTTGGTGGCTTCCATATCGTGGCCCTTGGACCAGGTAACCGGAATCGCCTTACCGCCGGTGATGTAGTAGCCCTCGCCGGACTCATTGATGATATTGAACTGCATGTAGCCGTTGCTGTCATACTGCGTGTGCGACGCGCACTGAAGGATGACATTCGTGAAGGCGAGCTGTTTGCTGTCGTTAGCAAGGTCGATATGAGCCATGCCATACTCGGAGTAGAGGTAGGTGTCACTCTCCTCATCATAATCGAGCTGCGAACCGTTGTGGTCGAACGGAAGATCGACAAGTGTGCAGTCGATGGAATCGGAAGCCTCGCCCAGATCAATCGGGTTGGACTCGCTCGCAAACTGCCAGTGCGCTCCCTGATAGTATTCGTTGTAGTCGACGTCGATGCCGGCGGACGCCATGCGGCTCTCGATCTCGCCGGTCGTCACATATTCCGTGAACTCTCTGGATTTTCCGTTATTAATACGGGAGAAGCCGCCGCTTAAATGATCCACCCAGGCATTCTCAAGGAAGGCGTCGATGTAGTATGGGCCTCCGTCGTGGATGACGACCGCGTTGTACTCCGGCGCGATCATAAAGTTGGTCGGACGCACGCTGCGGATGCTGCCGAACTGTGTAATGTTCGCATAGTCTTTTACGATAGCCATGAAACGGGTGATCTCGCCATTTGCGGTACTGTTCATCATTTCGTAGACGATGTCTGCCTGCGTCAGACCATAGTGATAGAGGGCGGTCTTCTCATTATCGACCATGATGGCGACCGGGCGCTGATTCTGAAGGCTTTCGTCGATCCACTCATTGGTCAGCTCGCTGCGGTAGTATCCCTCGCGGGTCTCCTCTTCCTCGGCGACTTCTTCTTCCTCCTCTACTTCTTCGGTCTCTTCCTCTTCCTCCTCGGAAATATCAGTGACGCTCGGCGCCGCTGCTTCTTCTGTCTCCGAGGAGCCACCACATGCAACAAGTGAGAAGCATGCAATGAGAGCTGCCAGGAAGACAAGTAAAGTGCCTTTTTTCATAAGTAATAAAATCCTTTCTGTGAGATAAACTTAAAACAGTATACACC
>JAJPZP010000084.1 GCA_021204285.1 Lachnospiraceae bacterium
TATCAATATCCTTTGTTGCGCGAAAACTCCTGCTCTCACTTTCCATTAATAAATCGCAGGCCGTTCCGCCTATGATGACATACTGATCTTCAAACCCCTGAAATTTCTCTTTAAATTTTGTGAATCCCGTAACCATTAGTTCGTCCACACTCCTTCGAGTAATTCTTCTACTGCTTCTTCTATTCGTTCATCTTCATTTTCCCAAAAAGACAATGCAACAGATATCCTGTCTGCCATATTTTTGCCGGAAAACTGTCTTGGGTCATATTCCCATAATTCGACCCTAACCTGTTCATCCGGGTCAACCAGTTCATTCATCAGCAATTCTTTGTTAAATGCTTTTGCATAAATAGCATAGGTTGCTGTTCTGCCTGGATTTAGCATGGTCTCTTCTGCCAATACTGTCTCTCCGGCAATAACCATTTCATTGCTTACTTCATTTTTCTTCAGGTAACCAACCTTACGAACCGGAGAAGATAAGTAATCTTTTAACCTTTCGTAGAGTTCCGGACGGTCATGATCCGATTCAATAACCTTGTTTACTCCATCCTTTGTCACATGAAACAAACCAGTCGCTTCCAATTGTTTTACGGCCCGACTCATAGTCATTGCCGTAAAGGGAAGTAGTTTTGTCGCCTCGGAAACATATAATTTTTTTTTATTTTGATAGAGATAAAGCAGAACCAGTTGCTGTGTGGAAAACATAAATTTCTTTCGTTCTTTTTCTTCTCCAGTTTCATTTGCTAAGAATGTACCCATAAAAGGCAGGAATATCTGTCTGTCCGTGATGAAAGGGATATTGTTCTCTATCATCTTGTTTCTCCGGTAAGAAGAAATTGTCGGAAGCTTTAATACCACTGGTACATTATCAATCTCCTGAATTTTCTTAATTTCTTTTTTTAATGCGGGCAGCGTAACAAGTTCTTCCCTGGGGGTTAATACAATACATCTGCAGCCATTAAGCGTTGCTGCTGCAAAATCATAACTGCCGGCAATATATAAAGGTAATCCATTTTGTTTATTCCAATTCTCGGACTGCACTTGTATTCCAAAAATCTTCGTAAGTAAATCCATAGCAATTGTCCTCTTTTCACTTGATTTATTGAATTATATCTTTTGAAAAGTTAAAAGTCAATATTTTTAAGTTAAATCGATTCTCTTCAACAAAATTGCTTAATAAGGAATTTGGGGAAACATATAACAAAAATTTGATCTTTTATTTTAATCATCGTATACTATTGTGGAATACAAACCGAGGTGGCGATATGAACATCATTGGCGCGATACTGTTTGCGGGTATAGGGATTGTATGGTTTTTCATGGCTTCCGGAATCCGCAGAAAAAGCACGGATTACACGAGTTATCCCGTCACAGTGGGAACAGTGCTGCATACGGAGAATTTTGTCGCGGAGCGATGGACGGCGTCCTTCTGCATCGACGGGAAAGATGTGCTGGGAATGGATGATCGCTTTGCAGCTTCTACATGGAAACCGGAGAAATATCATCTGCCGAAATACGGTGATCCGATACCGGATTCTGGGCATAGTTCTCATTTTGTTTGGGATTCTGATTTTCTTACGATAGCTGCTGAGGAGAGGAAGGTGTCATCATGAACGAAGTACCATATCGCGTATATTTAAAAGAATACAAAAAAGGCGACCAGTTATGGGAGCGCAGTCCGCATCTGGCTTTCGCCGTTTATACGGTGGTGACGCTGCTGCTCTTCTTTGTCAGAATGTTTGGACTCATTTTTGTGGACTGTCCGGCGCCGATTCTGGCAATCTACCTGATCGGGATCTGGGTCGTCTGTATTGCGCTCGCGGTTTACCGGAATGAGATGTGCAATCTGTCAAAGTCGACCGCCTTTGTCGAGCGGGATGGCGTATTATATTCTGTAAAACTGGGTTATGCCAGAGAAATCAATTACCAGACCATGGGCAGCATCCGTGACATTGTCCTCATGGGAGCGACGGACGCGCATAACGCCGCCGTCGCGTCGCAGGTGCAGAGCGCGGAGAAGGAAGTGCGGGAACGGAGAAAATATGCGGAGGCTTACTGCTCTGCCCTCGAGAGTTACCTGCATACTCATGAACTTCCCGGCGGCGTGATCGAAATCATACGTCTGACAAATCCCCGGATAGAAAAGAAAACTGCCTGGTCGATGTATATTTCGTACCAGGCAGGGAGCGAACGGAAAATCAGAAAATATCGAAACGCGTACGCTCTGAATCTTGAATAAAACCGTATCTTCTTATCAGTGTGTAAACTTCTCTGTCTCCTTCAGCCGCACCAGCGCCCTGGCCATAGCCGACTGCGTCATATAGTATTCCTTGATGCTCTGCTGCTGCCGCAGGCGCTCCTGCGCGCGCTCGAGCGCTTCGCGGGCGCGATTCGCGTCCACGTCCTCCGGGCGCTCAACCGTATCGACGAGCAGTGTCACGCGGTTGTTGGCGATCTGGCAGAAGCCCTGCCCGACGACCGCCTCGTGCCATTCTCCGCCTTTTTCACTTTGCAGGCGCATAGTCCCGGATGTAACGGCAATGACCATCTCCTCATGGTGCGCCATAACCGCGCGCTCACCATCAATGGCAGGGATTACGAGACAGTTACACTGCGCGTTGTAGAAGACGCCGTTGATGCTCACAATTCTCAAATGAAAGGTCGCCATCAATCATCACCCCGCCTGTACTGCTGTGTTATTTGTAAGAAGTTCGGCCTTTGCTTTGACTTCCTCAATTTTGCCCACATTGAAGAAAGCCGCCTCCGGATAGTCGTCCATCTCGCCATCAATGATTGCGCGGAATCCTTTGATCGTGTCCTTCAGCGGGACGTAGGTTCCTTTCACACCGGTGAAATTCTCCGCCACGTGGAAGGGCTGTGAAAGGAAGCGCTGTATCTTCCGGGCACGATTGACAGTAAGCTTATCCTCTTCTGACAATTCTTCCATGCCAAGAATCGCGATGATATCCTGCAGTTCTTTTTATTTCTGAAGCATTTCCTGTACTTTTCTGGCAGTTTCATAGTGCTCCTCTCCCACGATATCCGGTTCGAGGATGCGGGAAGTGGACTCCAGCGGGTCGACGGCCGGGTAGATGCCCTGTTCGACAATCTTACGCGAGAGCACGGTCATCGCGTCCAGGTGCGCGAAGGTCGTCGCCGGTGCCGGGTCAGTCAGGTTGTCGGCCAGCACGTAGACCGCCTGCACGGAGGTGACGGAACCGTTTTTCGTGGATGTGATGCGCTCCTGCAGCTCTCCCATCTCGGTGGCCAGCGTCGGCTGATAGCCCACTGCTGACGGCATGCGCCCGAGCAGCGCGGAAACCTCGGAACCAGCCTGCACGAAACGGAAAATATTGTCAATAAAGAGCAGCACGTTCTGGTTCATCTCATCGCGGAAATACTCTGCCATCGTAAGGCCGGTCTCCGCCACGCGCATACGCGCCCCGGGCGGCTCGTTCATCTGCCCGAAGACCAGTGCGGTCTTTTCCAGCACGCCGGAAGCCTTCATCTCACTCCAGAGATCGTTGCCCTCACGGGAACGTTCTCCTACACCGGTAAAGATCGAGTAGCCGCCATGCTCCGTCGCGATGTTCTGGATCAGCTCCTGGATCAGCACGGTCTTGCCGACGCCGGCGCCGCCGAATAGGCCGATCTTGCCGCCCTTGGCGTAGGGCGCCAGAAGGTCGATCACCTTGATGCCCGTCTCGAGAATCTCGACGACCGGACTCTGATTTTCGAAAGAAGGCGGATCGCGGTGGATGCTCCAGGACTCACCGTCCGGCAGCGCCTCGCCGTCGTCCACGGTCTGTCCCAGCACGTTGAACAGCCGACCCAGCGTCCGCTCGCCGACCGGAACTTTGATACCGCTGCCGTCGGCGTTCACTTCCATGTCGCGGCAGAGGCCCTCGCTGGCCGAGAGCATGATACACAGCACCACGCGCCCTCCGATATGCTTTGA
>JAJPZP010000183.1 GCA_021204285.1 Lachnospiraceae bacterium
AGAATCTTCGAAGATCTTTTCAAAGCACTATTTAATTATCAAGGTTCGTCCGCTGCCCGCTCCCGCGGCCAGCTCGATTATATTACCAAATCTTTTTTATTCTGTCAACCACTTTTTTACAAATCTTTCAGAAAATCTTAAGTCAGTCTTCAGCGATAAAAAAGAGCGGAGAAAGAGGGATTTGAACCCTCGCGCCGGTCACCCGACCTACACCCTTAGCAGGGGCGCCTCTTCAGCCTCTTGAGTATTTCTCCGAGCTTATTTGCCTGCCCTTTTCCAACGGCGTATTGTTGATTATACTAATTTACATCATAAATGTCAATAGTTTTTTTGATTCTGGACTCGACAATTTCAGCAATTTCCGGCGTTTTCATCATCTTGTATTCCTCATAGAAAAGTGGCTCAAGATAATGTATCTGTACAGTCACTTTCTCCAGGGAATGCGTATCCATCACCTTATAGGAATCAATAACGGCCACCGGAATAATCGGGCATTTTGCCTTCTGTGCACTCTTGAAGGAACCTCCCTTAAATTCACCGATATGGTTTCCATCACGGGAACGGGTTCCCTCCGCAAAAATCAGAAATGGTTTTCCATCCGCCACATCCTTACTTACATTCTGGATCACTTTCATGGACTGGCGCACATCATCCCTGTCAATTGCATAATATCCCATGATAGGAAATATTTTATTCAGGAAGAAAATATTTTCCAGCTCCCGCTTGACGACGACGGAGAAATAACGAGGGCAGGTTTTAATGATGGCAAGCACGTCAAACATTCCCTGATGATTCGGGAAGAACATAAATCCCCCCTCCTTCGGAATATTCTCCACGCCATAAGCCTGAACCTCCACATTGCCGCCCCTACAGGCCATGTCATTCAACTTCTGGATATGTGCCCACTGCTTATCATAGGGAATACTGTCCGTATGGGCCGCATACCAGCAAAGCTTCAGGTACATATATGGCGCGAACAGAATATTCCTGAGCACCATCATCACAATTCTTCTCATTCCTCCGTCTCCGCCTCTTCTCCTGTTTCTTCCGGATTCTCCGCCTCCGTCTTTCTCACCTTCGCGATGCGCGCAACCTTTACGCCGCTCTCCAGATCGACATTCATGAGCTTGACGCCTGAGGTTATCCGTTTCAGCACAGAAATGCCCTCGCAGCCGGTACGAATGACGATTCCCTCATTGGTGATCATCATGATTTCATTTTCTGCGTTCACCGACTTTGCACCAACGACATCGCCTGTTTTCTCTTTTATATTGTAACACTTAAGACCCTTGCCGTTCCGGTTCTGTACACGGAATTCCGACAGAGGTGTTCTCTTTCCATAGCCTCCCTCTGAAACAATCAGCACGTACTCTCCCTGTACGTCAAGCTGCATGGCGACCACTTCATCTTCCTCTGAAAGCTTGATACCAGTGACGCCGGTCGTATCACGGCCCATTGGACGCACATCACTCTCATGGAAACGGATACTCATCCCCTTCTTTGTAACCAGGATAATGTCATTTTCTCCATTCGTGATCTTGACCTCGATGAGCTCGTCGTTTTCACGCAGGCTGATCGCCTTAAGACCAATTTTCCGGATATTGGAGAAAGCAGCCATTTTTGTCTTCTTTACGATACCGTCCCTTGTCGCCATAAAGAGATAGCTGTCTTCATTCCATTCTTTGACCGGTATCACCGCGCTGATCTTCTCACCCGGCTGCAGCTGCAGAAGATTGATAATCGCAGTTCCTCTCGCAGTTCTTCCCGCCTCCGGAATCTCGTAGGCCTTCATCCGGTATACTCTGCCCAGATTGGTAAAGAACATGAGCTGATGATGGGAGGTCGTCATAAAGATCTCTTCAATAAAATCCTCCTCCAGCGTCTGCATGCCCTTGATTCCCTTGCCGCCGCGGTTCTGGCTGCGGAAATTATCGATGCTCATTCTCTTAATGTACCCGAGATGCGTCATCGTAATCACGGAATCCGTGACAGGAATCAGATCTTCCATGCTGATATCGTATTCGTCATAACCGATCTTCGTCCTGCGCTCATCGCCATATTTATCTGCAATCAGAGAAATTTCATCCCGAATTACACCGAGCAGCTTCTTCTCATCCGAGAGAATTTCCTGCAAATACTGAATGCGCTCCATAAGCTCTTCGTATTCTTTTTCAATCTTGCCGCGCTCCAGTCCAGTCAGCGTCCGCAGACGCATATCCACGATCGCCTGTGCCTGCACATCATCAAGTCCGAATTCTTCCATCAGAGAAGTCTTCGCGTTCTGTACGGTATCCGAACCACGTATAATCTGAATGACGCGGTCAATATGATCAAGTGCGATAAGCAGTCCCTTTAAAATGTGAGCGCGCTCCTCGGCCCGGTTCAACTCGAACTTTGTTCTTCTGGTGACAACATCCTCCTGATGGGCGAGGTAATACTTCAACATGTCGAGGATATTGAGAACCCGCGGCTCATTGTCCACAAGTGCAATCATGATCACGCCAAAAGTATCCTGCAGCTGGGTATGCTTGTAGAGCTGATTCAGAATCACATTCGGATTCACATCCTTGCGCAGCTCAATATTGATGCGCATGCCCTCACGGCTGGACTCATCGGCAATATGCGTGATGCCGTCGATTCTCTTTTCCTTTACAAGATCCGCGATCTTCTCGATCAGGCGGGCCTTATTTACCATATAAGGAATTTCCGTCACTACGATCCGGTTCTTCCCATTGGCCATTGGCTCGATATTGCTGACGGAACGTACACAAATCTTTCCCCTGCCGGTACGATAGGCCTGGTTAATGCCTGAAGTGCCGATTATTTCCGCCCCTGTCGGAAAATCCGGCCCTTTAATAATCTGCATGACCTCATCAATATCTGTATCTCTGTCATATTCAATGCGGTTATCGATAATTCTTACGACTGCATCAATTACTTCCCTCAGATTATGAGGGGGAATATTCGTGGCCATACCGACCGCAATACCGGAAGCACCATTCACGAGCAGGTTCGGAAATCTGGCCGGAAGAACTGTCGGTTCCTTTTCCGTCTCATCAAAGTTGGGGATAAAATCCACGGTATCTTTATTAATATCAGCAAGCATTTCCATGGAAATCTTGCTGAGACGTGCCTCTGTGTAACGCATGGCGGCCGCGCCGTCTCCGTCTACGGAGCCGAAATTTCCATGACCGTCCACGAGCGGATAATGCGTCGACCATTCCTGTGCCATATTGACGAGAGCTCCATAGATCGAGCTGTCTCCATGAGGATGGTATTTACCCATCGTATCACCGACGATACGCGCACATTTCCGATGTGGTTTATCCGGACCATTGTTCAGCTCTATCATGGAATAGAGCACACGCCGCTGTACCGGCTTTAGTCCATCTCTTACATCTGGCAGCGCACGCGCCGCAATCACGCTCATCGCATAATCGATATAGGAGGTTTCCATCGTCTCCTTCAGGTCTACTTCATGAATCTTATCAAAAATATTGTCTTCCATCATCCTGTCCCCGTCGTAGCTTTGTTAGATGTCAAGATTTTTTACATACTTGGCGTTGGCCTCGATAAACTCTCTTCTCGGCTCTACCTTGTCTCCCATGAGCGTTGTAAACGTCAGGTCAATCTCAGAAGTTTCCTCTTCATTCATCCGGACTTTCAGTAAAATTCTTCGCTCCGGATCCATCGTCGTCTCCCAGAGCTGGTCCGCGTCCATCTCCCCAAGGCCCTTGTAGCGCTGGATCTTATTATTCTGGTCGCGACCAATCTCCATCAGAATTCCATTTAATTCCTCATCACTGTAGGCATACCATACTTTTTTATTTTTCTCTATCTTGTAGAGCGGCGGTTGTGCAAGGTACACATGTCCCTTACGAATCAGATCCGGCATAAAGCGGTAAAGGAAGGTGAGCAGCAAGGTACTGATATGCGCGCCGTCGACATCCGCTT
>JAJPZP010000247.1 GCA_021204285.1 Lachnospiraceae bacterium
TGCTAGATATCATTGATATAATACACTAGTTTCCTTTTAATTTTTTCACAGGCGCTTTCGCAATCGCGACAAGAATCAGCACCAGCCCGACGATTGCGGCCACAGCGAAGAAGGTCCACGCAGTGACAAATCCATTGTTCATGCCAAGGAATATCGCCATGATCGGCGCGCACAGGAACTGGCCAAGGTAGACGGCCGTCATCATCGTCGCAGAGATCGCGGCAAAATCCTTCCCGCCGAAGAGCGATTGCCCAACCATACTCGGGACGCTGGCGTTGAGCGGATAGCTGAGACCTGCCAGCAGCACGATAAGAACCATCAGTACAGCCGAAGTGCCGGAGCCGATCATGCACATGAGCGCCATACACGCGACGAAGGCAACGCACAGAATTGTGGTAAATACGGACGCTCCCACCTTGGCAAAGATACTGCCCGCAACCAACAGGAACAATGCGGCAATGATGAGCTGCGCGGCATTCCAGTTCGCAGCCGTCGTGCTGGAGAGACCACAGGTCTGCCACCAGGTCGGCGCGTAGGAGGTAAAGGCCGTATAGGCCACGCAGACGCACAGCATGGCGACCGCAAACAGCCAGAAGGACGAGCTCTTCATGGCATCCGCCTTCGAGACGCCGATCGCTCCGATCTGCTCCGTCTTCGCACTGTTGTCAACCTTATCCCATCCAAGGGGCTTCTGCCCCATCTCCTCCGGCGTCTTCACCAGGAAGATCAGCGCGAAACCGCCGATAACCAGCGCGAGCACGGAGATGATCCGGTAGCACATCTTGAAGTCAAAATACTGAAAGAGCTGTCCGGCCAGGAACACCCACAGGGCGGCGCCGAAGCCCGCTCCTGAGAGGACAATTCCGGTGATCTTCTCACGCTTCTCGACGAACCACTCGGCAATCAGCGTCGAGCACGCAGCGTGCGTGCCAAAGGTGATCGCAAAGGAGCAGACAAGTCCCGCAAGGTAATAGAACACCAGTGTCATGACATTCTGTCCCGGCGTAGCGAAGGTGTACAGCCAGACATGGAGGATCACGCTCACAATCGAGATCAGCATACATTTGCGGACGCCGATCTTCGGCAACGCCCTTGCCGCAAGCATACTCAGGAAAATATTTCCGATCGTATTCGCGGTCCCGATATAGCCACACATCGCCACTGACCAGCCGCTGTACTCCGCAAGGCTGGCGAGGAAGATACCGAGCGTCGTCGCCACACCCAGATTCACAAAGATGATCAGGAAGGCGCCTACAGCCGCTTTATAGCCAAAAAATGATTTGTTATTCATTCACCACTTCTCCTTCTTTAGTCCTGCATTGCCATCGCGGCGTAGAAGCCTTCACGGATCGCGGTGCCGGCCTTGCCCGGTTTCACACAGTCGCCGATGACGGTCGTCTTCGTCGGGTACGCCCACTGGATTGCCTCACCCAGCGCATTTGCAGGTTTCTGACCAAAAGCGGAGATGATCACGTCGGCGGGGATTACCTTGTCGCCCTCCGGCGTCGAGACCTTCACGCCCTCCGCGTTGATCTCACAGACCGTCGCATTCGCCATCTGATGGATGCCGTACTCGTCGAACATGCGGAAAATGCTGATCGCGTTGATCGGCATGATGTCGCCGCCGATCTGCGGCTTCATCTCCAGGATGGTGATATCGCGGTCCGGATCCGCCTGCGCGATCTCCAGAGCCGTATCACAGGCCGACAGTCCGCCGCCGCAGATGACGACCTTCTTTCCGGCCGGCACACCATGCTTGTGGGACTCTGTCACACCGATGACACGCGGATCGTCCATACCCGGCAGCTTCGGGCAGATTGCCGCGGAACCGGTAGCCACGAAAATGTAGTCCGCACCTGCAAGAACGGGATCTTCCGCGCCAACTTCCGTGTTCAGGACGATCTTTACGCCCAGCTTCTGAAGCTGTACCCGGTACCACTCCACGAGATCGCGCATGCGTCCCTTGAAGCCGCCGGTCGCGATGTCGATGAAGGTACCGCCGATATAGCCGTTCTTCTCATACAGCATAACCGCAGCTCCGCGCTCCGCCGCGCAGCGGGCAGCCTCGAGTCCTCCAGGACCCGCGCCGATGACCACCACATTTTTGGAGGTTTTCAGCTTTGTCACTTCCATGTAGTCTTCCAGTCCGGCAGCCGGGTTGACCGCGCAGCTGAGCTGTGTCAGGCGGCAGAAAATACGACCGATACATTCCTCATTGCAGACCATGCAGGGACGGATATCTTCACGGCGTCCCTGCGCCAGCTTTTTCGGGAAGTACGGATCTGCGATGGACTGACGACCAAACTGAATAATGTCGGCATTACCGCTCTCCAGGAGCTCTACCGCCGTCTCCATGGTATGGGTTCCGGTATTGATGATCGGATGCGTCAGATGCTTGCGCGCCTCTTCACACACATAGGCCATGCAGGCGTCGCCCACATAACGGGTCGGGAAAATATAATCCTGCGTCTCATATGCGCCGGCGTCGATGTCGAAGGCGTCGATTCCGCACTTGTCCAGCACATCCAGCACCTTCATGGACTCCTCCAGGGTACGGCCGCCGTTGAAACGGTGATCCAGAGAAATGCGGTATGTAATCGGGAAGTTCGGACCAACCACGCTGCGGATCGCCTGGACGATCTCCAGAGCAAAACGGCAGCGATTCTCAAAGGATCCACCATATTTATCCGTACGATGATTCCACACGGAGGACATAAACTGGTCTATCAGGTAGCCGGCGTGCGCATGAATCTGAATTGCGTCAAAACCGCAGCGCTGTGCGAAAGTGGCAGCCGTCTTCCAGTCTTCCATCATCTGATCGATCTCTTCCAGCGTCATTTCACGGCAGATAACGTTCGGATTGTAGAACGCAGGATTGGGTGACGCGGAGATCGGCACCTGCCCAAATTTCTCCGCCTGATCACCCAGAACCGTGTTGCGGCCCGTGCCCGGGCTGACCTGCAGGCAGATCTTCGCACCCCAGCGATGCATGCGCTCCACCAGGACGGTCGTCTTCGGGATCGCATTGATATTGTCCAGTGCAATGGTCGGTGAACCCTGCGCCAGAGCGCTGTTCAGGAACATCGCACCGGTGTTAATCAGGCCGATGCCGCCTTTTGCGCGCTCCTCATAGTAACGCATACCTTCCTCGCTGTCCGTTCCGTCCTGCATGGGGGTAAAGGTGCCCATCGGGGAAAAACTGATGCGGTTCTTCAGAGTCATACCGTTGACTTTGATCGGTTCCAGTAATTTATTATAATTATAGCTCATGTCTGAATTTGTCCTTTCTTCTACTCTTTCTTAGATGGCCGTCCAGCCGCCGTCGCAGGTCAGAATCGTACCGGTCACATAGGAAGACTCCTTCGCCGCAAGGAAGACGATCGAGGAATCCAGCTCGCCCTCTCTTCCCGGACGGCACATCGGCGTGCGGTTCTCGATAAATGCGCCCATCGCTTCCATCGCCTCCGGTCCGTTTGCCTCAGACGCAAAGAATCCAGGGCAGAGCGCGTTGACATTGACGCCCTTCGTCGCCCACTCGGTCGCCGCCTGGCGGGTCATATTGATCACGCCGCCCTTCGCAGACGCGTATGCGATCACCGGAAGCTCCTTCAGGCCGCCCTTTCCAAGGATCGAAGCAATGTTGATCACACGGCCATAGCCCTTCTCCAGCATGATTTTTCCGAAATACTTCATGCAGTAGTAAGCGCCGTCCAGATCAAGGGAGAGCACCTTGCGCCACACCTCGTTCGGAAGCTCCTCCAGCGGAATGCAGGTGCCGCCGCCGGCGCTGTTCACGAGGATATCCACCGTTCCAAGCCCCTTCACGACCTCGTCCACTGCCGCCTGGATCTCCTCCACCTTGGTCACGGCGCACTTCACCGGAAGACATTTTACACCGAGCGCCCGGATCTCCTCTGCCACAC
>JAJPZP010000239.1 GCA_021204285.1 Lachnospiraceae bacterium
GGAAAGCTCGATTCATAGTGCTCCTCATAGCGGATTGCGATGTCCGCATCGGCGTGGACGAAGCTTACGTTCGCGACCTCTCCATCGTCGTTACAGACCTCCACACGGCTCGCCACAAGAACGTCCCCTGCCTCGACGGACGCGCCTTCCTAGACAGCTGGCGTGCCGCTGCGCACGATCATGGAGACGACCGTGCCGGCACGCGTGGCCACGAGATCCGCGGGCGACTCGTCCTCGATCTCTACATTTTTTGACGTCTCGCCCTCTTCGCTCTCCTTGACATGCACAATGAGGCGCGTGCCCTTCACCTCGACCGAAGTCCAGGTGATCTCCGGAAAATATTCCCGCAGGGCGGCTTCAATTTCAGAGCCCTGCACCGTGCTCTTTTGCATACCATGCACAATGTTGATTTCCGTGAGGTAACGGAGAATCTCGTCATCGCTTAAAGAATTGTTTCCCTCAATATGGATATTCCAGATAAAGAGTGACAGTACCCGGAGCAGCACAAAAGCGCCGAGCGCGCCCAGTGCGAAGATCTTCCGTTTTCGATAACGATGCAGCAAAAAAGGAAGGCCGTGCCTTTCCAGGATCACGACCCTTGTCCTCATCTTGCGTACCAATGGGCGCAAGCTCCTGAAACCGCCGACGCTGACACACATCTCGTATTCTGTTCCGATAAAGCGGACATCCCACAGGACAATTCCATGATGCCCGCAGAGATTGAAGAAGCGCTCCGGCGCGTAGCCGCTCAGGCGAATACGCACATAGCCCTTCAGGAATTTCAGAATTCTCGTCAGCAATAACGAATCTCCCCTATCCGACCCGATATCTTCATCTCATCCTCGGTATAGTAGTCGATGTGCAGCCTCTCCCCGCAAAGCGTCATCTGACAGGTTTTCGTCTGCAGGCGGATGCGTTCCTCCGTATACTCGATGATGCCGCGGTAATTCTCGACATAGGCCTCGCTCCTGCCCGTCACCGTCAGGACGGCCGCTCCCATGACCAGATCCTTTGGCAGCCGGAATCGATCGGCCATCCGCTCGCGAAATCCCATAAAAAGTCCCGCCCCGCGCGTTTATCACAGTTTATGCGCGGGGCGGGGAAATATGACTCTTTTAATTCAAAGCTTTGAATGCTGCGTAGGACGATTTCTTCTTGTGGGCGGTAGTCATAAGTCCAAGATACAGGCCACTTGCCGCCTCACTGCTGTCATCCAGATAGGAGCGATTCGTGTAGGCATCTACGCGGGTATTCGCCATTGCAATGCTGTGCAGTTTTTGCAGAGCTGTCACCTGAAGTGACATCTCAGAGCTGTATCCGTAACGTGCCGTATAACCCTGCTCTCCAAGAATGACACGGATAAAACCTTTCTCCGTACTCTCCCGCTCACGGGCGGCCTTGCAGGTAGTGGTCATATTATAATTTGTCTCCAACGTCCCCAGATAATTTGTCAGCACACTCAGGTTCTGCATGGAAATATACTTCGTGCTGGTCGAGCTGGTTGTGTTGCTGCTGTCATTACAGAAATACACTCTCGTAAGAGGCTGGGAATAGGGATCGTAGTTCACGTTCCAGCACATCTGCGGCGCAGTCTTATACATGTACGCAGCGAAGGTGTCAAGATAAGATTTCCCGCTGTGTCCCTCAGTAGACGCCGTCCAGCTGTGATCCAGTGAAATAAAAAATCTGGCATTTGAGTCTGTACGGCTGATTGCCTGATACAGCAGCTGGAAAGCCTCCGCATAATTCGCCACACAAGCACTGGTTGACAGATTTCCCGAGTAGTTCCAGGCTTTACAGCAGTTTACCTCATTTCCGAGAGTCCAGTTCAGCACCCGGTATTTATATGCACTGTTATTTCCAACTTCACTGCCACCCAGCTTATATCCCAGATAGCAGAACAGGGCCTCAAAAGTCTCCCTCGCCTTTTCCTCCTGCATATTCAGTGCATAATAACTGTAGCCCTTTACGCGTGCGGACGGATGGATCAGATAGGTAAGCTCCGAATCCCAGGCCAGGAGCAGGTCAACTGTCACATTCGTTCTGCCGGAGAGGCCATACTCATTGGAAGATCCTCCCCATCCATTCAGATTATAGATCGTATCCTGAATGGCGATCATATTCAGGAAATAGTAGGTTTTCCCCTTATATTCATACGGAATATAAGCGCTTGATCCATATGTTTTAACGTTGGTAGATGTCTTGATAAGCTCGTTGAGCTTAATATTGATGATCTCCGCCTCCACACCCAGATCTCCCGCATAGCTGGATGCTCCCTGCATTCCCTTTTTGCTTTCGATATCCTGTACCTTCCCGATCACATTCCCGTCGTCATCCTTATCATCGGAATACGTATAGTAGGACCAGTACTTTTTCGTCGTGATCGCCGTTGCCCACGGATTCTGAACCAGCAGTGAATTTTTGCTGATAACCTGATAACCGTCCTCCAGCACCGCGACAAGAGCATATTGATCCATCATCGAGCTGTTGAAGGCATCGTAAGAGTCGTCATCCCAGGCCAGAGTCGCCGTCAGCGTCGTGCTGTTTTCACTCTCCGAATAAACAGCCTCTGCATTGCCGACATAACTTAAAATCTCACTTCCCTGGTTATCCATTTCCACGACATATAAATTGGTCTGACCGGCAAGTGCATCTCCACTGACCGCAAGCTGAATCTGAAGCTCCGTATCATTCTCACGGTCAACCGCTCCCTCGCCGGAATTATCATCCATATCCATGGCAAGGCAGTTCGTCAGCGTGTAAGTTGTCGCTGTGCTCACTTCCGCATAATTTTTGACAACCTTTCCCCTGTAATATCCGCTGTCTGCTTCGCTCAGCACTGCACTGACACTCCCATCGCTCTCCATTCGATAGCTCAGCGTATAGTCGCTCCCGGCTGTCAGCTCCAGGTCTTCTCTCCCGGTATCCGTGACCTTTACACCCGGGACAAGTACCTCGGAACCATCCACAGTCTGTGTCGAAAGTGTTCCGTCAAATATAATCTCAATATCTCTCGTTGACAGGCTCTTTTTGCGGATTGTGAAAGAAATCGGGCCGGTGCCTGTATACAGTCCGTTTTCAACAGCAGTGACTGTGATTGTACCCGTACCCGGCACTACATTATCACTGTATGATACCTCATAATCCGTTCCCTCCGCCAGTGTCTCATCATTACACTGAAGGATCAGTCCCGGCTCAATCGCCTCACCAGTATAATCATATTTTGTCTTACTCAGCTTATATGTAACCACCGACCCATCTGACGCTGTGAAACCTTCCAGGGTCTTATCCGCCATGAGATTTCCCACCATCAGATAATTGCCGTTCTGATAAGTGGGGTATTCGAACTCTTCCGTATCGATCACGGTATAGTGCTCCAGATTCAGATATTTACATGTCAGCACCTTTGTACCCGCTGCAATCTCGTCCGTAAGGAGCTGCACGGTCAGTCCGGTTTCCTCCTTCTCACATATGACGGAAGCGTTCTCCTTCACTCCATCTCCATTCACATCAAGGCTCGCGCCGTTCAATGTGAAAGTACTGCTCTCCGGCTTCTGAATCAAAGGCTTTACTGCCCCATCAAGATAGATGAGCGTCGCCGTCAGCGTCCCGTCCACACGAAGGGCAGGCGTAGCATAGATTGTTTCACTATCTTCCGATACTGCTGAAGTCCCGTCAGTATCCTCCGCAAAATGGATTTTATAGACATTGAGATTTCCGGTAACGTCAAGTTCGGTATCACCCCGGAGCACAAGCTCTGAATTGGTCGAAGCACTCACAGAACTCACCAGCGTATTACCGTCCTTATCACTGGTACATACATGATCCAGCGTCAGAGTATAGGCACCCAGGGACCATGCCGCTGCCGTGGCTACGCCCACCTTGTTAACTCCCATCATCGGAGAAAGAGCCACTT
>JAJPZP010000056.1 GCA_021204285.1 Lachnospiraceae bacterium
CCTTTGGCACAAACTTTGGCTCAGTCGTCATGATTGTCCTGCCGGAGGCCGACTTCGGCAGCTCGTCGGTCGCGCGTTCGCGCTCATGGATATCCTCCATATTCGGCAGCACCATAAGATCCATAAAACGCTTGATAAAGGTCGACTTTCCGGTCCGCACCGGTCCGACCACCCCTATGTAGATCTCGCCGCCGGTTCGTTCCCGGATATCCCTGTATAACTGAAAATTGTCCATAAAAATACCCCTCCCATACGATAGCAACTGTCATACTAGGTATATGAGGAGGGGTGTTCCCTTATGCGTTTGATTTTCTGTAACAATTC
The DNA here is from genome assembly GCA_021204285.1 of Lachnospiraceae bacterium. Lineage (GTDB taxonomy): Bacteria > Bacillota > Clostridia > Lachnospirales > Lachnospiraceae > Hominiventricola. The sequence goes on from JAJPZP010000056.1 coordinate 325, forward strand.
AGAACAGCATCGAAATGAAAAAACAGACTGTGCAGGTTTACCTGCTAAAGGCTGTGTTCTCATTTCGGGATGGGCGGAACGCCCGGGGGCCTCAGACATATGACGCGTAAGCGGCATATAGCCTTCGTAGAAGGCGGTCTGTGGCCTGCTGTTCTGAGCTATTACGTTGTTTACAGCATCTTCTCGATCTCCGCCCGTATCTCCCGGATAAAGTCCGCGGAATTCAATACGGTCACATCCGGCAGCTCCGTGATGAGAGCGAGATCCTTCGTCATCTTCCCGGACTCGATCGTCGTGAGCGAGGCCTGTTCGAGCACGTCCGCGAAGTGCACAAGCTCTGGCAGACCGTCGAGTTCTCCGCGTTTCCGGAGCGCACCACTCCAGGCGAAGATCGTCGCGATCGGGTTCGTCGACGTTTCCTTGCCCTCGAGATGCTGATAATAATGGCGCTGCACTGTCCCGTGCGCCGCCTCGTACTCATAATAGCCCTGTGGGGAGACAAGCACGGAAGTCATCATCGCGAGCGAGCCGAAGGCCGTCGCGACCAGGTCGCTCATCACGTCGCCGTCGTAGTTCTTGCAGGCCCAGATGAAGCCTCCCTCCGACTTGATCACGCGCGCCACCGCGTCGTCGATCAGCGTATAGAAATAGGTGAGCCCTGCCGCCTCGAAGGCCGCCTTATACTGCGCGTCATAGATCTCCTGGAAAATATCCTTGAAGTGATGGTCATATTTTTTGGAGATCGTATCCTTTGTCGCGAACCACAGATCCTGCTTCGTGTCCAGAGCGAACTGGAAGCAGCTCTTCGCAAAGCTCTCGATCGAGGAGTCGAGATTGTGCATGCCCTGCACGACGCCCGGTCCCTGAAACTCGTGGACCGTCACAGACGACTGCTCACCATCCTGTGCTGTATATACCAGCTCCACCTTACCGGCGCCCGGGATCTGCATCTCCGAAGCCTTGTAGACGTCCCCGTATGCATGTCTCGCAAGCGTGATAGGCTTCTTCCAGGTCTTCACATAGGGCTCGATCCCCTTTACAATGATTGGGGCGCGGAAGACCGTACCGTCCAGGATCGCGCGGATTGTCCCGTTCGGGCTTTTCCACATCTCCTTCAGACTATATTCCTTCACACGGGCCGCGTTCGGCGTGATCGTCGCGCATTTTACGGCTACCCCGTATTTTTTCGTCGCCTCCGCAGCCTCGACCGTGATACGGTCGTCGGTCTCATCGCGCTTTCTCAGGCCAAGATCGTAATACTCTGTCTTCAAATCCACAAAAGGAAGCAGCAGCTCCTCTTTAATCATCTGCCAGAGAATCCGGGTCATCTCATCCCCGTCCATCTCCACCAACGGCGTCGTCATCCTGATTCTGTCCATGAAACCTGTCCTCCTACATAAGCTTCTCCAGCCCGTGGGCCTCAATATTCTCAATCGTATGCTTCACATGTTCCCTCGCCAGAGCCTCCGCCTGACCCGCGTCTCTCTCCCGGATCGCCTCAAAGATCGCCCGATGCTCCTCCGTCGAGTGAACCGAGCGATCCTCCGCGGAGATCGAGGCCTTTCTCGCCCGCTTCACATAGTCGTGAAAATCCGACAGCACATGATTCAGAATCCGGCTGCCGCCGGCCTCATAAAGCTGCTCGTGAAACTGACTGTCCAGCTCATAGAGCTTCTCGAAATTTTTCTTTCCGGTGTGGTATTCAGAGAGACATAAAGTCTCCTCCATATTATCCAGCTGCTCCTGCGTAATGTGCTCCGTCGCCCATCTCGCGCAGAGCCCCTCCAGCATCGAGCGAATCACATAGATATCTTCCACATCCTTCGCCGTAATCCGGTTTACATGTGCGCCACGATTGGGAATGATCGTGACCAGCCCCTCCAGCTCGAGCTGCCGCAGTGCCTCCCGCACCGGCGTCCGGCTCACGCCGAGCTCCGCGCCGATCGTCGCCTCTTTGAGCTCCGTGTTCTGCTCGTATCTTCCATTCAGAATATCCTCCCGGATACTCTCAAACACTCTGCCGCGCAGCGAATACCTGTCACGGCTGTCTTTCTGCTCCCCGTTCATGCTGCTCTCTTTTGAGTCCTCCTTGTTTTGTATCATCGTATACAATTCAAATCAGAAACATTTTAGCACGTCTGCGTAAGATGTCAACGGATATTTTCACTGTCATTTCCACAATAATGACAGCAGCAGAAATGGCCTCCGCCCAGATCCACGCGGGGCGGAATCTCTTTTGCGCATTTTTCCGTGGCAACCGGACAGCGCGTGTGGAAGCGGCAGCCTTCCGGCGGGTCGATGGGACTGGGAATGTCTCCCTGAAGAATTGTGCGGGTTTTCCCCATATCAGACCCGATCTCCGGCACCGCAGACAGAAGCGCCTTCGTGTACGGATGCGCCGGCATTCTGTAGATATCCTCTTTTTTCCCGGATTCCACGATCGTCCCCAGATACATGACCACAATCCGGTCGCAGAGATGCTTTATGACCCGCAGATCATGCGAGATAAACAGATACGTAAGGCCGTGTTCCTTCTGCAATTTCCGGATCAGATTGATGACCTGCGCCTGCACAGATACATCCAGCGCGGACACCGGTTCATCGCAGACAATCAGCCTGGGATTGATGGCAATGGCTCTGGCAATTCCGATCCGCTGGCGCTGTCCGCCTGAAAATTCATGTGGATAGCGATCGATATAATCCGCGCGCAGACCGACCTCCTCCATCAGCTCCAGCACGCGGCTCCGCAATGCCTCCCGGTCCTTCAGACCATGCAGCTTCAGAGGCGCTGCGATCAGATCATAGACTGTTTTTCTGGGATCCAGACAACCATACGGATCCTGAAAAATAATCTGCATCTGCGAGCGAAGCGGGCGCATCTGCTTTTCGGAATAGTTCGTAATATCCTGATCCTCAAACCAGATTTCCCCTTCCGTGACGGAGATCAGACGAAGAATCGCGCGTCCGACCGTGGTTTTTCCGCAACCGCTCTCTCCTACGAGGCCCAGCGTCTCCCCCGCGTAAATATCAAAGGTCACGCCGTCCAGCGCCTTTGCAACCTTTTTCTTTCCCATGCCGCCCACGGGGTAATACTTTTTCAGGTTTTTCACCTGTACCAGCTTTTCCTGCTCCATCTGCCTCATCCCTCCTTCCACATGTCCGAATATCTGTGGCAGCGGCTGCAATGCCCCGGCGAGACTTCCAGCAGCTCCGGTTCTTCTGTCTGGCACAGCTTCCTTGCATAAGGACAGCGCGGATGAAAGCGGCAGCCTTTCGGGAGTTCATACAGGCTGGGCACGATTCCCTCAATCGTACTGAGTTCCTCTGTCTCATCGGAGAGCCTTGGGATGGAATGCATCAAACCTTCAGTGTAGGGATGAAACATATGATGAAACACCTCCTGCATGGAGCCGGACTCTACAATCTGTCCGCAGTACATCACCAGTACCTCATCCGCCATCTCATAGATAATCCCCAGATCATGCGTAGGCATGATCATCGAGGTATTAAGCGTTTTCTGCAGATTCTTCATCACCTCCAGAATCTGCGCCTGAATCG
>JAJPZP010000055.1 GCA_021204285.1 Lachnospiraceae bacterium
GTATCCTTCCCACTACCGGGCGGATTCGGGACTTGCACCCGTTAGAAACGTGCGCCGCCAGGCGCACATAAAAAAGATACCCTGTGGCGACTCACCGCCCACAGGGTATCTTTTCATTTCTGTTTTCTGTTGTACAGGGCTTTTCCGCCCTGCGGTTTTACATCAGCACAACCTGTTCGATCTCCGGGCTGCCCTCGCAGCCCTTCCTCTTCAGCGCCTCCGTCAGTACGCCAAGCAGTTCCTCACTGCTGAACTCTACCTCGCTCTGATTCTTCAGAATCACGCGGCAGCCGCGGGTATTCCCCTGGTACGCCCGGTCAAGCCGGTAGGGCGTGTTCATGCGGAACACGCCGAGCTCCGTCAATACATTTACCATGCGATAGACGGTCGCAATACCGATATTTTTGTCCCGCTTCGCGGCGCGGTAGTAGATCTCCTTGCAGCTCGTGCACTCCTGCTCGAATACGATATCGAGAATCAGCCTGCGCTGCCTCGTGATCCGCATGCCCTTGCTGCGAAACAGATCCAGTATTTTATCCTTTTCCCGCGCAACGCGGATCAGTCTTTCATCGTCCCGCATTTCGAGCAGCCTCCACAGCCATGGCTGCAGCCCGCGCAGCCTTTTCCGGACTTGTGATCCTTCCAGATGCTGCGAACCGCCGCCGCCACTATGGCCAGGACCACCAGACCCACTACCAGAGTTCCCATTACGCCTTCGCCATTCCTTTCACCTGCACCTTGCTGCTCTTCTCTTTCGGCATCGGCCGGAACAGCAGGTAGATAAATCCTATGATAATCGCGATTGCGATGATTGTAAAGATACCAAATCCACACTCGCCGGTGAACAGACCCACGATCCGGTACACGACCAGCGATACCAGATAGGCCAGCCCGCACTGATAACCGATCGCGATCCAGAACCACTTTGCGCTGTTCATCTCACGCTTGATCGCGCCCATCGCCGCGAAGCACGGCGCGCACAGCAGGTTGAAGAGCAGGAAGGAGTAGCCGACCGCTATCGTGCTGCCGCTGGCTCCGCCAAAGGCCGCCGCCATGTTCTGCCACACGCTGCCCTCGCCGTTCGCGAAGCGTATGCCGATCGGGCCGACGATATTTTCCTTCGACACAAGACCGGTGATGGAGGCCACCGCCGCCTGCCAGTTGCCCCAGCCCTGCGGGATGAAGATCCAGGCAATCGCGTTGCCGATCGTCGCCAGGATGCTGTAGTCGATCTCCTCCTCAGCCAGCATGCGGAAGCCGTCCGGAGCAAAGCCGAAGTAAGTCGTGAACCAGATCACGATCGTCGACAGGGTGATGATCGTACCGGCCTTCTTGATGAAGGACCAGCCGCGCTCCCAGGTGCTGCGCAGGATCGAGCCGATCGTCGGCATATGGTAGGCCGGCAGCTCCATGACAAAGGGAGCCGGATCGCCCGCGAAGATACGCGTCTTCTTCAGAATGATGCCGGAGCAGATTACTGCCGCCACACCCATGAAGTAGCAGGCCGTCGCGATGAGCGGATTGCCGCCCAGCAGTGCGCCGACGATCATCGCGATGAACGGCACCTTCGCGCCGCAGGGGATGAAGGTCGTAGTCATGATCGTCATCCGGCGGTCTTTTTCATTCTCTATCGTCCGGCTCGCCATGATACCCGGAACGCCGCAACCCATGCTGACCAGCATCGGGATAAAGGATTTTCCGGACAGGCCGAACCTGCGGAAGATACGGTCCAGAATAAAGGCGATACGCGCCATATATCCGCAGTATTCCAGAATCGCCAGCAGGAAGAAGAGCACCAGCATCTGCGGCACAAAGCCGAGCACCGCGCCGAGACCGGCGACGATACCATCAAGGATCAGGCCGGAGAGCCACTCCGCGCAGTTCACTGACTCCAGCGCTCCGGCGATCGCATCCGGAATACTCGGGATGAAGGTGCCGTAATCCGCCGGGTCGGGCGACTCATAGCCATAAGCCTCGAGAACCGCGGCCGCTTCCGTGAGCTCCTCATAGGAAGCCTCCTCCTCGGAAATCTCAAGCGTTTCCTCATCTTCTACTTCGTAAGTAACTACATCACCTGCGCTGTACATGGCGACCAGCTCCGTCACCGCGCCCGCGGCCGCTTCCGGATCGTAGTCCTCCGCTTCCTCGTCAAGCGCGTCCGCGATCTCATCCACTCCGGCGTCCGCCGCGAAACCGTTCACGATCTCCGCCGCTCCGCCGTATTCCTCGGAAACTTCCTCGTACTGCGCCGTGCCCATGCCAAAGAGATGGAAGCCGTCGCCAAACAGATTGTCGTTCGTCCAGTCGGTCGCTGCGGCGCCGATCGTGGACATCGCGATATAGTAGACCAGGAACATAACCAGCGCGAAGATCGGCAGCGCCAGGATACGGTTCGTCACAATGCGGTCGATCTTATCCGAGGTGGACAGCTTTTCCTTATTTCCCGCCGCCTTATTCATGCAGCTTCCTATTATAGAAGAAATATACTCGTAGCGCTCGCTCGTGATCACGCTCTCGGAGTCGTCGTCAAAGGCCTCCTCGATGGCAGAAATCTCCGCCGAGACATCCGGCGCGCTCGTCATCTGCTCCGCAATCTTGCTGTCGTTCTCGAGAAGCTTGATCGCGAAGAAGCGCTTCTGCGCCTCCGCTACGCTGTCTCCAAGTTTTTCCTCGATGGAGTTCAGCGCGTCCTCGACCTTTTTATCAAATTTATGTACGATCTGCTGCGCCGCTCCTGCTTCCGCAGCCTTGACGACCTTCTCCGTGGCCTCCGCGATACCGGTGCCCTTCAGCGCGGAGATCTCGACGACCTCACAGCCCATCTGCTCGCTCAGCTTATCGATATAAATCTTGTCTCCGGCTTTCTCGACCAGATCCATCATGTTGACTGCCATGACGACCGGAATTCCCAGCTCGACCACCTGCGTGGAGAGGTAGAGGTTGCGCTCCAGGTTCGTCCCGTCGATGATGTTCAGAATCGCGTCCGGGCGCTCGTTAATCAGATAGTTTCTCGCTACCACTTCCTCCAGCGTATACGGAGAAAGCGAATAAATACCCGGAAGGTCCGTGATGACAATATCCGAATGTCCCTTCAGTTTTCCTTCCTTCTTCTCAACGGTGACGCCCGGCCAGTTTCCGATGTACTGGTTCGCGCCGGTCAGTGCGTTGAACAGAGTCGTTTTGCCGCAGTGCGGGTTGCCGGCAAGTGCAATTTTCATCGCCATGTTTTCCTCCTCTTGGTTAGTTCATTCTAACCAATATTCTTAAAAATAAGCTGCATTTTGCAGCATTCTGATGGTCTACTCGACCTCCACCATCTGTGCATCCTCTTTTCTCAGAGATAGCTCATACCCGCGGACCGTCACCTCGACCGGATCGCCGAGCGGCGCCACCTTGCGAATATAGATCTCAGCGCCCTTCGTGATGCCCATATCCATGATACGGCGCTTGATCGGACCGGAGCCGCTGATCTTCGCGACCTTCACCGTGCTCCCCACCTTTGCTTCTCTCAAAGTCTGCATACTGTTCTCCTTCCTGCCGTTCCCATCAGGCCACCATGATCTTGGACGCAAGCCCTCTGTCAAGCGCGATGCGTACGCCCTTCACGAGAAGAATCTTCCCTCCCGGGGTATCCGCAACGCATTCCACGACCGCACCGGCCACAAAGCCCATGTCCTCAAGGTGGCGGATCACTTCGTCTTTTCCGCGGACGCCCTTCACCACGCGTCTCTCACCAATACTCATGAGTGCTACTGCCATATGCTCCCTCTTTTCTCCTGATCGCAGGCATGTTATTGAAAACGACTATCATTTACATGCAGTATTATATAGCTAACTTTTGTTAAAGTCAACTAACTATATGCAAAAA
>JAJPZP010000122.1 GCA_021204285.1 Lachnospiraceae bacterium
AAGAGAAGAAAAAATCTCTCATCGCCGTATCTGAAAATGAATGTTTAGATTCAAACTTGTAATGGAGTGAAGGGATGGACAGTAAACATCGGACAGAATACAAGCTGATCGGACTCAATATCGCCTATTACAGAAAAGTAAGGGGTTTGACCCAGAAGCAGCTCGCCGAACGCGCAGGCACCAGCCGCACCCATATGAGCAATATAGAGGCGCCAAACATGCCCACTTCTATTTCTATGGATACACTTCTCGATATTGCGGATGCTCTGGACGTACCTGCGGAAAAGCTGCTCAGCTTCCGTGAGGCTCTATAGAAAAATTGTCCGACCGAAGCGGCCAGACGAAACACAAGGAACCCCGACAGTTCTCGCTGCCGGGGTTCTTTAAAGCAGGCCTATTTTGTGATATTACAGGGACAGGCAGGACAATAGGCAGTGTAGAATACAGAAGAAGATATGTTACTTTTCAATTCAGATAGCAGTTGATTTTCTTACACTTGCAATACTTCCCCTTGAAATATAGCACCAGATCGCCCTTCAGGTCTCCAAAATCTTCCGGATAGAAAATCGGTTCACGGGCTTCCTGGATGTTCCTGCCACTGTTGACTGACAGGTCGGAATTGTTTTCGGAGGTACTGATTTTCAGGACTTTCCGGGTCCCGATCATCTCACTGAATACCTTGCTGCTATGTATGTCATTGCAGCCGAGGATCGCCTGATAGTGACAGTTCCCGATGATGGACCGCGCGCCGTCGCGGTACTTCATTTCTAACTGGGACAGATTTTGCATGATTAACATACAGTTGACAGATTTGCTCCGCAGGGTGGCAAGTATGGAGTTAATCATGTTATAAGAGAAAGTCAGTTGCGGGAACTCGTCTAATAACATGAGGATAGGTCGGTTGTTCGCTCCTGCCGCGGTGGACGTGTCCGGTCGTCTGGTAAAGGCGGTCGAAAGCGATTCTAAAATCAGGGTGAACAGAGGGGCGTATGCGTCCAAGTGCGCCTGAGAGATTTGTAGATAGATGTCCGATCCGTTTTCTAAAGTCTCTATGGAAATGGAATCCGGGTCTTTTGCAAGCAATTTATCCAGAACCGGGTTGGAGAAGTGGACGAGCGCTGTCGTCAGCGCGTCATATGCTCCGGTCACGTTCTTTTCCGAGTTGCCATAAAAAGACAGGAGAAGTTCCTTTGCTTCGACACACGGACTGTTCTGAGCCTTTGTCACCCAGTCGAAGATGTTCCCGGACAGAATTTTGTGGATTACATCGGGGAAGGAGATATTCGGATTCTGGTAAAGGAGAAGGTGCGTTACTCCTTGAAAGATTTTCCGCGCCCTGGATGAAAAGTAGTTTCCGTCCGCGCCGCCGTCATCCGGAATCAGAACCATTGCCATGGATTCTAAATACAGTTTCTTTTCTGTGGCATCCATCTTTTCAATATTCAGGAATGGGTCAAAGCGGCAGCTATCCGTCAATGCATTCGGGGAATCCGGGCAGAAACGGACAATCTTCCGGCTGGTATGTTGTGAGACATAATTATACAGGTCGCCTTTGATGTCAACCGCTAATACACTGCCCCGATACACCATCGCAGAAGGAATTGCGATACCGGACGTTTTACCCGTGCCGGGCGGCCCATAGATGACTACATTTCCCTCGGCGCTGGACGGGATGCAGAGCAGCCTGTTGCCGACTGTCCCGAAAATAATGCCGTCTGCGTTATGCCAGTCTATCACAGGGAAGTCGGAGACATCCAGCCGATGCGGATCAGCGTCCCGGAAATATTCCAGCAGTGCATCATAAGACCGCTTATATTTTCGCATATCGTCGGTCAAGTTTCTTCCGGGTAGCGCATGATATTTCTCTGAGCGGGACTTCGCAAAATCGAGTGTCAGCCACAGGACGAGGAACAGCAGGCTGAAAGCCGTGCGGATTGCGGAGAACATGAAGATCTGCCGCCATCCCGCGCCGACCAGAAGGCACAGTGCAATCCATATTACATTTTTAATGACAATATAGCGGATAAACTGATTGCGTAAATCTGCAAAATTATAATGTGAAATTTTCTCCCTTAAATCTACCATGTGATCTCCTTCTCCTGCTGTATAGATTTGCCCCAGCCGGGACTGCAGCCCCATCCTGCCGCCTGAGCGGGAATCTGGTGTTCCAGTTCCACGATCTGCTGCTTCAGGTTCTCTATTTCTTTTCTATATTCCTGATTCTGTAAAATCAGGGCAGCGAGGTCATCCGCGGTCATAGAGCGGTCGATTGTTACCCCAGTTTTTGCAGTGATTTCTTTTAATTGTTTCGTACTTAATCCCAAGGTTTTCCCCGCACCGTTCTTCCCATGGTAAACCGTAGCATGGATACCGTGTGCATTAAGATAAGCCTGAAAGTTCGGATGTAACTTTTGGAGAACAGGTCTTTTTGTCAGTTCATGGGCGCATAAACGGTATGAGAATCCTTCATGTTTCGTATCCTTTACAGCTGGAACATACATGATATGAATGTGATCCTTAGAAATCATTTCCCCAGCAGGTGAGTGATGTCGCTCATCCCTGTGCACTTTGGCGACGAAAATGTCCTGTTTGCCGCGCGGCAGGGTGGATGCGATGAAGTTGACGCATTCCCGGAAAAAGTCCTCTCTCTGTTCCGGCGGGCAGTCATCCGGCAGTTGAATGACTGCTTCGACAGCATGGATGAGGTCTTTTCGCCGGAATTTGAAAAGGTCTTTCTCTAATGATTTTCGGTACTTGTTTACTTCGACGGTGGTCGATCCCCTGTTAATCACACTGTAATTGTTTTTCGATAAGGATGGGTCAATCGAATCATTCCCATAATTTTTTCCATCCGGTAAATCCCGCAGATCGTGCCGAATATGTGGCAGGACTTCCGATGCAGCATATTTTGTGATCTCCATGATTAGTTACTCCTCTTCTGTCAGCGCTCCATTCCGCCGTGCAGTGCCGTTTCCCGCAAAGGTCGGATTGCAGGGGCGCTCTACGCGTCCGGCAATACTCCCAATGCGAAAAACAGCCCTGCACGGCTCCATTTCGCGCTATACAAATTAGCTCAACAAGTTGAGCACGCGCTTGCGCGCTTAATTTGCCATGAGGGGGAATTGCCCTTCCCCCTCTTTGGATTCTCCCCTATGGCGTCATCTACGGCAAAGCCGCCGATGACCGGGGAGCTACGCCCCCCGCGGTTCACACTTCTCAGCGCCGCGTCGAAGCATGAACCTCCCCCTTGCCTGTGCTACTTGGTGCGATAAATGACAGCACCACAAGGCGGAATATATTCAGGCTGGCCCGGCTTCCACAGGTCGGGGTCCAGATATTCCGGAATGCGGATGATGTCGAAGCAGGGGGCGCTCCACCATACATCTGCCAGTTCCTGAGTGTAATGTTCTCCTGTAGGCAAATTTACCTGCTGATGAAACAATTCATCGAACCGCGGATATTTCCGGGAACACGCTTCATAGATTTTGATCATCAGGTCATCCGATACGCATTCTCCGTATGGTAATGCAGACAGAGCGACGAAGCGGGGAATCCCGAACTTGATTTCGTTGCGGCTGATGACAGCATGCGCGGAGATGCAGTCCTCCGGATCATCGGCATAAACTACAATCCAGTCCTTAGGTACAATGCAAATACCGTCTTTTAATGCAATTCGTTTCTTTAAATACATAAGTATCATTCCTTTCTTTTTACGCGCTTTGCGCGATATGTGTGATATTTTTGGCGTCGTACTTTATATAACCCGAAAAACAAATTTTTTACGGAAAATTTCAAAAAAAAACTAAAATTATTATG
>JAJPZP010000130.1:0-880 GCA_021204285.1 Lachnospiraceae bacterium
TGCCGTGATGGGCGAAGGGAAAAAGCTCTGGCAGGACTGTCAGAAGCTTGGCTGTCCGGAATTTTCCCTCGCGGTGATTAATGGCGTGGACTGGGACGATGAGATGACGCCCTGGCCGATTCCTCCGATCGCGAAGGGCGACACGCCCTGTTCCGGTGGCGCGGACAGGTATTTAGAGCAGCTGCTCACAGAGCTGGTGCCAGAGATCAGGGAGGCGCTCCCGGCTCCGCCGGAATACTGTGTGTTGTCCGGTTATTCCCTCGCGGGATTGTTCGCCGTCTACGCGGCCTATAAAACCGACTGCTTTTCCCGTATTGTCTCCGCCTCCGGTTCGCTGTGGTATCCGGATTTTCTTTCCTTTGTGCAGCAGAACCGGATTTCAGAAGCAGTGAAGGTCATGTATTTCTCTCTGGGGGATAAGGAGAGTCACACCAAAAATCCCTATCTTGCCCCTGTGGAAGACAACACGCGCTTTCTGGAGCAGTATTATTCGGAAAAGGGTATCCAGACTACGTTTCGGCTGAACCCGGGAAATCACTATCACAACTCTACCGGAAGGACGGCCGCGGGACTCCGGTGGGCCTTGCAGCAATAGCTTTCTGTTATTGTGGCCAATCATTCGCAGGGGCGTGTGGTGCTGTCCGTCCGAATGAAACCATAACAAAGCTGATCAGAGTTCCTGCCGCAAAGCCGAAGGTGTGAACCAGAAATGCGCTGATACTCGTGTTTGCAAACACAGAATATACCAGAACGATAAGAACATCCGGCCTGTACCATGCCGGACGGAACTGCTTCGGAAATCTGAGGTGACACACGAGCAGGCAGGCAATCAGCGCAAATACACCGCTTGATGCGCCAATGTCGTATATCTGTTCAGAGA
>JAJPZP010000130.1:890-1424 GCA_021204285.1 Lachnospiraceae bacterium
CAACAGCAAGCCCATCTGCCTTTTTTTTAAAAACGGAGTGAGCAGGGAGCTTACCGAAAGCAGGGCGACAGAATTGGCCAGCAGGTGCCCGAGGTTGTAGTGTAAGAACAGGCAGGTAAAAAAATGGTAATACTCTCCGCCAAGATACTCTATATCGGTGGTTCCATAGTATAAAAAAATATTCTCTACACGCTGCGACGCAAAAAAGATTATGCTGAGCAGTATGACGAGCCCGATCGCAATCGCGTTGCGACGTACCCAATTTTTGATTCTGTTCATATTCGATTTCCCTTCGCCCGCAATCTGTACGGATCCGTAAAAAGCTACCTATTGTGGTGTACATGTGTGCGGTACAAACAGATACATCCACTATATTATACAGGATATCTCATAGGGCAGCAAGCGTTCAGTGTCTATCATGCGACATTTGCCGGGTATTGTTGCTTGATGAATGTACTGCAAAAGAATAAAATATAGTCGAACAACAGATGTTGCACAACATGCATACGGAGGATGAAAAGGATGGAAAACAGT
>JAJPZP010000130.1:1445-3814 GCA_021204285.1 Lachnospiraceae bacterium
CACGCAGGAGTATTCGGAATTTCAGCAGCAGGCCGGTGGAACAGGAGAAGCTGGACGCGATTCTGGAAGCAGCCACTTACGCGCCGACCGGGATGGGGAAGCAGTCCCCGGTGATCGTTCTGGTCAAGGATCCGGAGACGCGGGATAAAGTCAGCAGGCTGAACGCCGGGGTGATGGGCAGAGAAATGGATCCCTTTTATGGCGCGCCGGTGGTAGCGATCGTGTTCGGCAACAAGGAGCCCGTGCCGACCTGGTTTGAGGACGCCTGCCTGGTCGGCGGGAATCTTCTGAACGCGGCTCATGCGGTCGATGTGGATTCCTGCTATGTCTATCGGGCGAAGGAGGTATTTTCTTCCGCGGAAGGGCAGGCTCTCATGAGGGAATGGGGGCTGAGAGAAAATTACGTCGGCGTGGCGAACTGTATTCTGGGATACGGCGAAGGAGAGGCTCCGCAGCCCGCGCCGCGCAAGGCAGATTACATTAAGATCGTCTGAGAAGACACCAATCCGGGCAGAAGGAGACTGCATGGAGGGGAAAAGGAGAACTCGAATGGTAGTGCTGCTTTGTATAATCGGAATACTTGCCATTGTGGTGATCGGCATCCTGTTCTATTACAATCAGGCCTTTCCGGAGGCACAGGAAATCGCGGAGGAGATGGCTCTGATCGACGGCGATTACTGGTTTCCCGGGGACAGCGATGGCGGCTTTATCAGCTTCGCGGGTGCAAAGACGGACGAGCGGGCCTATGCGTATATGGCAAAGCTGCTGTATGAGGAGGGATACACGGTGGTGGTTCCGAAGCAGCTTTTCCACCTGAGTGCGTTTGGGATGAAGCATGGGCTGGAGATCATCAAATCCAGCTCGCAGATTGAAAAATGGATACTGATCGGCCATTCGCTTGGAGGAGTGCCTGCCAGTCGGATCGCCGCCACGCAGCCGGAAAAGCTGCTTGGTGTAGCGCTTCTGGCGACCTATGCTTCTGTGGATCTGTCGGAGCTCGATATTTCCGCGATCCGGATTACCGCGGAGAACGACGGCGTTATGAACAATGACCGTATGGAAAACTATAACGGGAATCTGCCGGAAAATTCTGCCAATCTTGTGCTGGAAGGAACGAATCATCAGGGATTTGCAGCATATAAATCGGCGTCCGGACGCGATGGGGAGGCCTCCATCTCCTGGCAGGAGCAGAATGAAAAGAGCGTGCAGCTAATTCTGGATTTTTTTGCAGAGCAGATCAGAGAGACGGTTTTTGGCAGTACTCACACCGTTAGCTGAAGGACAGTGGAATGGAGAGTTTCATGAAAGAAAGGTCTGGGTCAGAAGACATGGAGCGGGCTGCGCAGATCATTGGCACATTGGGAGAGGATTCTCAGCAGTGTCTGACTCTGAATGCGGAAAACTGTTATTTTTTCGGGATAGATGCGCACGGTGTTGTTCCCTATACGCTGGCAGGCAGGCGTTCCATGAGCCAGGGAGATCCGGCCTGCCGGGCAGGGAACATGGGGCGTCTGCTCGATGAATACCTTGCTTTTTGCCAGGACAGAGGATACCGGGCAGTTTTCAATTCGGTCAGCGCCGACGTGGCGGATTTGTTGAGACAGAAGGATTTCTGCGTGCTGCAATATGGAGAGGAGGCGATTCTCGACCTGAAGAGCTATTCCCTGTCCGGAGCAAAGAAGGGCGCTCTGCGCAGAAACGTGGCGAAGCTGAACCGGGCCGGTACTACGCTGGAGGAGTACTGCCCGGAGACTGCCCGCGACCCTTCTCTGGAAAAGAAACTCCTTGAACTGGAGGAGCAGTGGTTTGCAGACAAAAAGCTGAAGCTCACTTACTCCATCGGCGGTCTGCAGTTTGAAAAGACATACGGCAGACGGTACTTTGTCACCAGAGATTCGGAAGGACAGATCCTGACGGCTCTGTCCTTCCTGCCGTACAGGCAGAGGGAGGCCTTCTGCGTTGATGTGATGTACCGGAAGCTGGACGGGCCGACGGGGGCGATGGAGAATGAGATTATTTATGCAGCCATGAAGATGAAGGATGAGGGCCTTAAGGAAGTCAGCCTGAATATTGCCCCGCTCGCGGGGATCGACACCACGAGACCGGATACCTGCCGGACGGAAAAACTGATGGATGAGATCTTCAACAATATGGATTTCGGCTATGACTTCAAGAACCTTTACCGCTTTAAAAGCAAGTTCGATCCGAGTGTATGGAAAACGCGCTACCTGGTCTACGATCGCAGAATACCGCTCGTGAGGCTGGCGACGTCCATCACGAATACCAAGGGCGCGGCGGACGTCGGGCTTTATATGCGATATAAGAGATTTTTCGTCTCCCTGCTTCTGTTCCCGAACCGGTACAGGGAG
>JAJPZP010000264.1:0-731 GCA_021204285.1 Lachnospiraceae bacterium
TTTGTCTGCTCCTGGGCGTTGAAGCGTTGGGTGGCCTGCTCAGCGGGGCACTTGTGACGGGCGTTCTGCTGGCGATTTATATGTCAAATGCAGGCGGCGCCTGGGATAACGCAAAGAAACATATTGAGAGCGGCCATCATGGTGGCAAAGGAAGTGAGGCGCACAAGGCTGCCGTGGTTGGCGATACGGTCGGCGATCCGTTCAAGGACACTTCGGGTCCGTCTATCAATATTCTGATCAAGCTGATGACGATCGTGTCTCTGGTATTTGCTCCGCTGTTTTTGTCGATTGGACCACTCCTGTAGGGGAGACTTTGGATGCTCACGTATTCTTTTGAAAACAGAGGAAAGGAAGCTCTTTACACATGGCTTTATAAATGCATGAAGGATGATATTCTGTCCGGCAAGTTAAAAAGCGGGGAACGGCTTCCTTCTAAACGCAGCTTTGCCAGGCAGCTTGGCGTTAGTACGCTTACTGTTGAGAATGCCTATGCCTTACTGCAGACGGAGGGCTACGTCCGTTCTTTCCCCAAAAAGGGTTATTATGTCGCAGATATTCAGCCTGCGTTTCACAGGTTACAGCCGGGGGCGGTTTCCGCTCCCGCTTCTGACGTTACGATCCCGGAACAACCGGAGGAAAGACAATATTTTGCAGACTTTTCCAGCAATCAGACGCGTAAGGAGAATTTCCCCTTTTCTGTCTGGACGAAGCTCATCCGACAGGTGATGGCG
>JAJPZP010000264.1:741-3786 GCA_021204285.1 Lachnospiraceae bacterium
ACGAGCAGCTGCTACCGCCCGTGATGGCGGAACAGGGGGACAACCTTCTGAAAAATCCGCCCGGAGGGGGTATTCTCCCACTGCGGGAGGCAATCGCCGGACAGCTTAAGGAATTTCGGGATATGCAGGTGTCGCCGGAGCAGATTATCATTGGCGCGGGGACGGAATACCTCTATGGACTCCTGATTCAACTGCTTGGTTTTGACAGCGTGTACGCTGTGGAAAATCCGGGTTATCAGAAGATATGGAAGATCTATCAGGCATATGGCGTCGCCTGCAGATATATTGATCTGGATCACAGCGGTATGCGTCCGGAACTTCTGGAGGATTCCGGCGCGAATGTAGTTCATATTTCTCCGTCTCATCATTTTCCAACCGGTGTTACGATGCCGATCGGTCGTCGCCATGAGCTGCTTGGCTGGGCGGAGGAGTCAGAAGAACGATATATTATTGAGGACGATTATGACAGTGAGTTTCGCCTGTCCGGAAAGCCAATTCCGACGCTGCAGAGCATTGATCGGAACGGGCGTGTGATTTATATTAATACCTTCACCAAAAGTCTTGCCTCCACGATTCGTATCAGTTATATGGTACTGCCTGTGCCGTTGCTGGCCAGGTATCATGAGCGACTGGGCTTTTATTCCTGCACGGTTTCCAATTTTGAACAGTATACGCTGGCGGCTTTTATCCGGGATGGTCACTACGAGAAACATATCAACCGGATGCGGAACAGCTGCAGGAAAAAAAGAAATATGCTGTTGGGCGCGATCGCCGGGAGCCCGCTTTCTTCGCTGGTTACGATATCTGAGGAGGATGCGGGATTGCACTTCCTTATGCATGTAAATACAGAACGATCCGATGAGGAACTCCTTGAGCGTGCCGCTGAAAACGGGATACGCCTGACGAGCCTTGCTTATTATTTTCATGGAAGTGAGGAACAAAGTCGATCGGTTCATACTTTTGTTGTCAACTATTCCAACATTGAGGAGAGCCGGATTGATGAGGCCGTGGAGCGCTTGTATCGGGTGTGCAGGCAACAGTGATTTTTCTGCACTTTTGGCTTGACGAAGTCACTTCGCCATGATAGTGTGAGCAGGTAGTGTTAAGAGGAAAGAGAAGAGAACGCGATGCTGGATCAGTTTTCAAGAACACGGCTTCTCCTCGGCGAAGAAGGGATGGAGAGGCTGTTTGGCGCACGTGTAGCCGTGTTTGGACTCGGCGGCATCGGTGGTTATGTAGTGGAGGCATTGGCGCGCAGCGGTGTCGGCGCGCTTGATCTGATTGACGATGACCGGGTCTGTCTGACGAACATCAACAGGCAGATTCTTGCGACGCATGAGACAATCGGAGAATATAAGACCGATGTGGCGCGGGAGCGTGTCCTTGCGATCAATCCGGATGCGCAGGTGACGCTTCACCGGATTTTCTATGGCCCGGAGACCGAAAGCCAGTTCGATTTTTCCTGTTACGATTATGTTGTGGATGCGATTGATACCGTGACCGGCAAGATCGGGCTTGTGCTGCAGGCGGAAAGAACCGGTACACCGATCATCAGTTGTATGGGCGCTGGGAATAAGCTGGATGCAGCTGCTTTCGAGGTGGCTGATATTTATGAGACGAGCGTCTGTCCGTTAGCTCGCGTGATGCGGCGCGAACTGAAAAAGCGCGGCGTCAGAAAACTAAAAGTAGTCTATTCGAAGGAACCGCCGCTTACGCCGACGGACGAAATGACTGGCGACGACGACGGCGCCTGCCCGTCGGAGGCGGACGGGAAACGCGCACAGCGGCGCCAGACGCCCGGGAGTATCGCGTTCGTCCCTGCGGTGGCGGGACTGATTCTTGCGGGCGAGGTGGTGCGGGATTTGATAAAGGAGCCTTTGGACAATGTTTACAGCACAGAACTGGAAGGATTATGAGGTGATCGACTGCTCCGGCAGGGAGAAGCTGGAACGCTGGGGGGACTATCTGCTTGTGCGTCCCGATCCGCAGGTGATCTGGAATACGCAAAAGGGAAATCCTGGCTGGCACCGGCGGAATGGACACTACCACCGGAGCGCGAAGGGAGGAGGCGAGTGGGAGTTTTTTGATCTGCCGCAGCAGTGGGACATTTCCTACGAGCTGCCCTGCAGGAAGCGCCTGACCTTTCACCTGAAACCTTTCAGCTTTAAACATACCGGGTTGTTTCCGGAACAGGCGGCAAACTGGGACTGGTTTTCGGAAAAGATACGCAGCGCAGGCAGACCGGTGAAGATACTGAACCTGTTTGCCTACACGGGCGGAGCGACACTGGCGGCAGCGGCGGCGGGTGCGGCGGTCACGCACGTCGACGCCTCAAAGGGCATGGTAGGCTGGGCGAAGGAGAATGCAAAGGCCTCCGGCCTCGAGAATGCGCCGGTTCACTGGCTTGTCGATGACTGCCAGAAATTTGTCGAGAGGGAGCTGCGCCGCGGGAATCGTTACGATGCAGTAATCATGGATCCGCCGTCCTATGGACGCGGACCCAAAGGGGAGATATGGAAGATCGAGGACGCGATTCATCCGCTTGTGCGGCTGTGCGCACAGCTTCTGAGCGATGATCCGCTTTTCTTCCTTATTAATTCTTACACGACCGGCCTGCAGCCGGCGGTGCTCGCCTATCTGCTCGGAACAGAGCTTCGGAGCTTCGGCGGTCAGGTCGACGCGCAGGAGGTTGGCCTTCCGGTGACGGAGAGCGGGCTGGTATTGCCCTGTGGAGCAGCGGGACGCTGGGAAAAGTAAAAATTTTCGTTGATTTTTTTGAAAAAAAAGGCTTGCATTTTGCAGGCCTTTGTTTTATACTGATTTTTATTGTGATATTGATAGCGATGAAGCGTGAGGTTGCCACGCTGTACGCGTGGGTTTTTCCGTGGAGCGAATGTCAAGTTAGGAAACTGGCGACAAGTCACTGTATACAATTAGAACGGTCCTTTGAGAGAAGAAGGAAACGACGTGTGAAAGTCTTCGCGACACGCACGGGAGAGTGTACAGTCACCGCTTGTCGTACTGGTAGTCAAAAGTACGAAAAGG
>JAJPZP010000185.1 GCA_021204285.1 Lachnospiraceae bacterium
GGAGAGCATCTGCTTGACGTGTAGAGGGTCACAGGTTCGAGTCCTGCTATCTCCACTTGAAAAGTCCTGAGGTTTCAGGGCTTTTTTCTTTTTCATGGATTTTTGAAGAGAGGAAAACACGGATGAAAAAGTGGATTGAGATACGGAAAGGGGCAGACTTCCAGGCGATCGGGCAGCACTTTGGCATCAGTCCTTTTACAGCGCGCCTGCTTCGCAATAAAGAAATCGTGGGAGATGAGGAGATTCAGAACTATCTCTATGGAGAAATTTCGGATCTGCATCCGGCCTCTCTTATGAAAGGGATTCCGGAAGCGGTGCGTCTGCTTAAGGCAAAGATTACAGCGGGAGCGCGGATACGGATTATCGGCGATTATGACATTGATGGCGTATGCGCTACCTATATTTTGCTGCGGGGACTTCATGCGGCCGGTGCGCAGGTGGACACGGATATTCCGGATCGGATCCGGGACGGTTACGGTCTGAACCGAGAGCTCGTGGAGCGGGCATACAGAGCGGGGGTGGATACGATTGTGACCTGCGACAACGGGATTGCCGCGGTGGAGGAGATTGCCTGTGCGAAGGAACTCGGTATGACGGTCATTATTACGGATCACCATGCGCTGCACGAGCAGACGCCGCCCGCGGATGTGACGGTGAATCCGCATCAGCCGGATTGTCCCTATCCCTTTAAAGATCTGTGCGGAGCGGCGGTTGCCTGGAAACTGGTCGGCGCGCTCTGGGAATCTTTGCAGCTTCCGACGGAAGCGCTGTACGGGGATCTGCTGATGCTGGCCGGTTTCGCAACGGTGGGCGACGTCATGGATCTCGTCGGTGAGAATCGGATCCTGGTGAGGGAAGGCCTGAAGCTTCTGCGGACGACCCATCATCTGGGCATGTCGGCATTGATTCAGGTGAATGAGCTGAACCGGGATAATCTGGCGGCCTTTCACATTGGATTTGTGCTCGGCCCCTGTATCAATGCGAGCGGGCGTCTGAGCACGGCGAAGCGGGCACTTGATCTTCTGGACACGGAAGATCCGGAAGAGGCTCTTGTGAAGGCGGTAGAGCTCAAAGCCCTGAATGATGAGCGAAAGTCCATGACGGAGCAGAGTGTGAAGGAGGCGTTCCGGCAGATTGAGAAGAATGGCTGGGAACATGACCGTGTTATGGTTGTTTATCTGCCCGATTGCCATGAGAGCCTGGCAGGTATCGTTGCCGGTCGTATCCGGGAGCGCTGTTACCGTCCGGTTTTTGTGCTGACGCGTTCGGAGGACGGCGTTAAGGGATCGGGCCGCTCAATCCCACCCTATTCGATGTTTGAGGAGATGAGCCGCTGCAAGGAACTTTACACCCGTTACGGTGGACATCCGATGGCGGCGGGTGTCTCCATGCCGGAGGCGCATGTGGAGACGTTCCGTGCCCGGATGAATGAGCTGTGCAGTCTGAGCGAAGATGATCTGACCGAGATTGTACATATTGATATTGCACTGCCTTTTCAGTATGTGAGTGAGAGGCTGGTGAAGGAACTGCGGCTTCTGGAGCCTTTTGGAAAGGGCAATGAAAAGCCGGTGTTTGCGGCGAGGAATGTGCAGATTATAGAGTCGCGTGTGCTGGGGAAAAATCAGAACGTGTTGCGCATGAAACTTCAGGACGAAAGCGGGGTTTCTCTGGACGGAATTTATTTTCATGATGAAATGCAGGAAGTGCTGCAGGATTTACAGCGAACGCCGAAGTTCCATATTCTCTATTATCCGGAGATCAACGAGTATCGTGGCCGGCGGACATTGCAGGTTCGGGTAATGGATTATCGGGCGGCCGGGGTGAACTGACAGGAAGCGTTGCAGAATTGTACGAAATATGCTATATTAACAATATTTGTGGGCAAAAGTGTGTCCGGACGTGTAAAGATAAAAGGAGCGGGTAAAAATGAAAAGGGTAGAAGATTATGTGACAAGCATACCGGATTATCCGGAACCGGGAATCATTTTCCGGGATGTGACCAGCATTCTGCAGGATGCAGAAGGGCTGCAGCTCGCGATTGACGGGCTCCAGGATTGCCTGAAGGGGCTGGAGTTCGATGTGATCGCAGGGACGGAGTCGAGAGGTTTTATCTTTGGCATGCCAATTGCGTACAATCTTCATAAACCTTTTGTACTGGTTCGTAAAAAGGGCAAACTGCCGCGCGAGACCGTGTCCATGAGTTACGACCTGGAATATGGCAGTGCAGAGATCGAGATGCATAAAGACTCTATCAAACCGGGACAGAAAGTCGTGTTGATTGATGATCTGATCGCCACGGGAGGAACGATAGAGGCGGCCGCGAAACTGGTGGAGCTGCTTGGCGGTGAGGTTGTAAAGATGGTATTTCTGATGGAGCTGGCGGGCCTGAAGGGGCGCGAACGGCTTAAGAAGTATGAGGTAGAGAGCGTAATCTGTTACAATGGGAAATAGTAACTCTGAACGTTCAGGGAAAGTCTGGTGATCAGTCATGAAGGAAGAGTTGATCCGGGAAGTGCAGACAGAGGACAGGAGCGTCAGGAAGATGGAGGATTTCACGAGTCCTGATGAGCTCTATCAGACGCTTGTGAAGAGCGTACTGGAGTATCATCCCTCTGCGGATATTTCCATGATTGAAAAAGCATATCAGGTGGCGAAGCGGGCTCATGGGAACCAGCTTCGCAAGTCGGGTGAACCCTATATTATTCACCCTCTTTGTGTTGCGCTTATTCTGGCTGATCTGGAATTAGATAAGGAGAGTATTGTCGCGGGAATTCTCCACGATGTTGTGGAGGATACTGACGTGACGATGGAGGATATCGAACGGGATTTCGGCGAGGAGGTTGCGCTTCTGGTCGACGGCGTCACCAAACTGGGCCAGCTGAATTATTCAGCGGATAAGGTGGATAAGCAGGCGGAAAATCTGCGTAAGATGTTCCTCGCGATGGCGAAAGATATCCGCGTGATTCTGATCAAGCTGGCCGATCGTCTGCACAATATGCGCACGCTCAAATATATGCCTCCGGAGAAGCAGCGGGAGAAGGCGCGTGAGACGATGGATATTTATGCGCCGATTGCGCAGAGGCTTGGTATCTCGAAGGTGAAGACCGAGCTGGATGACCTGGCGCTCAAGTATCTGGAGCCGGAGGTCTACTATGACCTGGTGGATCAGATCGCGGAAAAGAAGAGCGTACGGGAGAAGTATGTTCAGGAGATCGTCGAGGAAGTCCGCCATCATATGGAGAATGCAAAGATCAAGGCTGATGTGCAGGGACGTGTGAAGCATTTCTTCAGTATCTACAAGAAGATGGTGAATCAGGACAAGACGCTGGATCAGATCTATGATCTGTTTGCGGTCCGGATTCTGGTGGAGTCGGTCAAGGATTGCTATGCTGCGCTGGGCGTTATCCATGAGATGTACAAGCCGATTCCCGGGCGTTTTAAGGATTACATTGCGATGCCAAAGGCAAACATGTACCAGTCGCTGCACACGACGTTGATCGGACCGAAGGGGCAGCCCTTTGAGATCCAGATCCGCACTTATGAGATGCACCGGACGGCGGAGTATGGCATCGCTGCACACTGGAAATATAAGGAGAGCGGCGGCAGTACGGAGCAGAATGTTGAGAGCAGGGACAGTGCGGAGGCGAAGCTGACCTGGCTGCGCCAGATTCTGGAGTGGCAGCGTGACATGTCCGACAACCGCGAATTCATGAGTCTGCTCAAAAGCGACCTTGACCTGTTCTCCGACAGCGTCTACTGTTTTACGC
>JAJPZP010000103.1 GCA_021204285.1 Lachnospiraceae bacterium
TTTCGAAGTAGGTGTACACCATTGAGATATTTACTGCCGTCTTTGCCTGCTTTCTCGCATTCTCCAACAAGTCAGATATCTCTTTCAAAAATTTTTCATTCATATCTGCCATAAAGCCTCCTCCAAATTAGCTAAACAGTGTTTAGCCAATTTATAATTTTGCCGATAAGTACAACAATAATCAGCTAACCTATCCTTCAATCTGCTTCAAAGACCGTCCTTCTTCATCGTGCCACAAAGCATTACCACTCAATGATGCTCCGCCAATAAAACCAGCCGCTGCGCTGGCATTCGTCATAAGAATATCCGCTGTCAGTTCATCGGAAAACATCGTATAGTCATTTGGCAGAACGCCGGAGAGCTGCTCGCTCTGGGCTTCTACCAGATCCATGGCGTTGTTGACCACCTCGCCGAGGCTGTTCATTCTCTGCCCGGCAGCGCTTGTCAGATTTTGCGCGGATATATTGGCCGGAAGATTGACGAGATAAGAATACTGTGCCTCTCTCGGGAGATAAAGGGCGCTCTTCTCCGCAAAGTCGCTGGCCTCTACCGGTAGCACACGGCCTCTGCGGACAGGGCGGTTCTTCTGAATTTCCGCCTCGACCTTCTTGAAGCGACTGTATGCGTAGCGCAGGAAAATGAGACCGAGCACCGGCATGCAGTATTAATTGGATGTCAGCTTCGAGCCGGAGCGCAGTAAATCCGCCGATTCCCAGAGATCAGACTCCAGTTTTTTGATGTTTACACCGTTCGTCATTGGCAACTCCTGCCTTTTAAAATCACTGTATCCATTATAACAGTCGATTTCTGCGGATTCAATCACGGATTGCGGATCCTGTTTTTATTTTCCTGTTGACATATCTGTCTAATGATGTTAGACTCATATTGTCTAAAGATATTAGACAGAGGAGGACGGCCATGGAGAAATACAAGCTAGGAGAGATGGAGGAGAAGTTCGCGGATCTGATCTGGGAGCTCGCGCCGATCGCGTCGGGCGAGCTCGCGAAGCGCTGTGAGGAGGAGTTCGGCTGGAAGCGGACGACGACCTACACGATGCTGAAAAGGCTGTGCCTGCGCGATCTGTTCGCGAATGAGAACGGGACAGTCGTGGTGCGCACGGCAAAGGAGGATTTTCAGGCGGCGCAGGGGGAGCAGTTCCTGGAGGAGCATTTCGACGGTTCGCTGCCGCTTTTCCTGACGGCCTTTTCCCGCAGGAAGAAATTGAGCGGGAGCGAGGTGGAGGAGCTGCGGAAACTGATCGACGCGTATGAGGAGGGAGAAGATGATTGAAAGACTGTTTATCGGCGTCCTGAACATGAGTCTGACCGCCAGCGTGATCATCCTCGCGGTCTGCGTGATCCGTTTTTTCTGGCGGGGAGCGCCACGGATTTTTTCCTATATTCTGTGGGCGGTGGTGCTGTTCCGCCTGCTGTGTCCCTTCTCCTTCTCATCGGCCTTTTCGCTGCTCTCCGCTGTGCCGGAGAGCGCAGCGGATGGTGCGACCATGAAATATATTCCCTATGATCTCGCGCGCACGGGGCAGACAGGCGCGCAGATGCAGGTGCCGGTCGTCAGGCTGAACAGCGACCTCGGCGTCTCTGTCTCCGCGGCGGTGGGAGATTCGGCGGATCCTGTGCAGATCGCTCTCTTTGGGGCCGCCTGCGTCTGGCTGCTGGGTTTATGCGCTCTGTTGCTCTGGCATCTTCTGTCGCTGCTGCGTTTCCGGGGACGCCTGTGGGGTGCGGAGCATCTGAGGGACAATATCTACCGCCTGTCGGACGGCGGCACGCCCTTTGTCTACGGACTCCTGCGCCCACGTATCTATCTGCCGCTGGGTCTTGGCGCGGAGGAGGAGCGCTATATGCTGCTGCACGAGCAGATTCATATCCGCAGGGGCGATCCCGTTTTTCGTTTTCTGGCCTGCGCGGCGCTGTGCCTGCACTGGTTCAATCCGCTGGTCTGGCTCGCCTTCGCGCTGAGCGGCAAGGATATGGAGATGTCCTGCGACGAGGCCGTCCTCAGAAAGCTGGGCGGCGGAGTGAAGAAGGAATATTCCGCGTCGCTGCTGGCGCTGGCCACAGGGGAGCGCGCGCTGCGCAGCATCCCGGTCGCCTTCGGGGAGAGCAGCACGAAGAGCCGCATCAAAAATGTGCTCAGCTATCAGAAGGCAAAGCCTGTCATCGTGGCGGTCGCTGCAGTGATCTGTGTCCTTGCGCTCGTCTTTCTGGCTGCCAATCCGTCCGGCAGTGAGAAATCCGGCGGGACGAACGAGGAGATGTACGGAGAAACGGTCGCAAATCTTAGGGACGACGAGCAGTTTACGCTGGTGGATATCGGCATGGCGAACGATGTGCTGCTTGTGACCGATGCGAGCTATGACTATGACGGTGTGAACGCGTCGATTGGCTGCGAGGTCTATTATTACATCGATGGGGAGGTCCGCGACCTGGGATGGATCGAGAGCATGGGCACCGCCTATCCGGTCTGCTATGGGGACAAGTGCTTTTACACGGCGTCGAATTCGAGTTTTGAGATCTATGTGATCGACACGGAGGAGCGGGCGCTGGTGACAGAGACGCAGTACAAGGCGGACCATGGCGAGGATGACAGCGTCTATTATAAAATTACAGACGGCATGGAGATGATTTCCGAGGAGGAATTCTGGGCGTCCTTCGAGATCTACGCCGCGGGGACCGTGGTGAACTTTGGCTACGGTGCGTCGGATACTGTCGTGGAGACGACGCAGGAGAGCGAGACTGCAGGGGCGGACGCAGATGGAGACGCCGCTGCGCAGGCTGCGACAGGAGAAGAGGGGGAATCTTCCCTGGAGGCAGATGCCGACAGTACTGACTTAAGCGCCTACGAGGTGGAATATCAGGCGTTTACGGAGGATACGCTGTATCCGTATCTGCTGGAGTTGGCGGAAAGCGAAGGCGTTGATCTCCTGGAGGCCTGGTATACGCAGGTGGACGAGCTGACCGCGGATATCGGGGAGGGCGACGGAGCCGAGATGATCGAGGTCTATACTGGAGACAGTGGAGATGGGAACAGCGGAATCGTGCTGTTTAAAAATGCGGACGGGGAAGTGCTCTATGCGGAGACCGCGCATACCTCCCGGGCCGGCTGGAACAATATTTATCTGGGGAGCATGGACGGAACCGATTTCATCATGACGCTTTATATTGAGGACAGGGACGTTTATGGGGCCTACAGCTATCAGGTGTTCCGGCTGGGGGAGGACGGACAGATTCTCCAGATCACGGGTTCCTCCTTCCGCTTTGGCAGCGAGTATCTGTATGACGACGATATTTTCCACGCGTGGGTGGATGATATGAGCGCGTATCTTGAGGAGAGTGTGCTTCTGCTCAGCTCCCTGGACGGTGATCTGCGCACGGAGCAGGTCTCGGAGGCGGACAAGTACAATTATGAGACGCTGAGGAGAGAGTGAATCGTAACACTGTTAAGAATTTTTAAGATTTTTTAAGAATTGCTTATATTTACAGTGAATATCGAGCTGAGTATAATGAGCATATTGATGGCTGTGCTCATTTTGAGGAGGATTTCGTGTCGTGAAAAAGAAAGTGATTCTCATGATCGGTGTTCTGGTCGTGGTCTTAGTTGGTGCGATCTGCCTGACAAAGACCGGTTTCGAAAAAACGACATCCTACATGGTGGAGGGAGAAGATTTTTCCGCGCAGGTGCACGGTGGGGAACTGATTCTCGACCTGCCCTCCAACGCGACGACCGGTT
>JAJPZP010000035.1 GCA_021204285.1 Lachnospiraceae bacterium
ACTCTGTCATCGTGCCGTCGCCATCTGCAGCGTCTCCCGCTCCGTCCACGGCGTCATCTGCACCGTCCACAAGGGAGTCTCCCGCCCCGGTGACGTCATTCACCAGATCGTCCACTACATCATCGGCGTCCCTTCCGATCTCCTCCAGAAGCCCATCGCCGTCCACATCCGTGTGGTCGTAGACTCCGTCACCATCCGTGTCAAAAAGAACATCGTCGACAGATGTTCCGCCGTCATCGGTCGCCGCGTCGTCCGTAGCCGTCGTATTGTTATCGTCCGTGCCGTCCGTCATCGCATTCCTACCACAGGCAGTCAGCGCGAACACTGTCATCACCACCAGTACCACGGCCAGATACTTCTTCCACTGTTTCATAATGTCTCTCCTTTTCATGTAAAGATTTACACAGTCGTTGACCTGCTGGTACTCAGTATGGACAGTTTTTTTTGAATTATTCGTTTTTCTTATGCAATCACGTCGCTCATGCTGTAAAGCCCCGCGGGCTTTCCGGCCAGGAAACGCGCGGCTGACAGCGCGCCCTTTCCAAAGACCGCACGGGAGTAAGCACTGTGGCTGAGCGTAATAACCTCGTCCGTGCCCGCGAAAATCACGTCATGGTCACCGACAATCGTGCCGCCGCGCACAGAGGAAATGCCGATTTCCTTCGGGTCGCGCTTCCGGTGCAGCGCACTGCGATCGTAAGTATAGCTGTATTCCCCGTTTGAGGCTCCCTCCGCCGCGGCATCCGCCAGAGCCAGTGCCGTACCGCTCGGCGCATCCAGCTTGCGGTTATGATGCTTCTCGACAATCTCCATGTCAAAATCTGCCTGCGCGAGCGCTCCGGCTGCCTCCTTTACAAGCTTCAGCAGAATATTGACGCCGAGGGACATATTCGCGGAGCGAAGTACCGCGATCTTTTCACTGCTCTTCTTCACCTTCTCAAGCTGCTCCGGCGAAAGGCCTGTCGTGCAGAGTACGACCGGGAGCTTCCTCTCCTCACAATACTCCAGCAATGCATCCGCCGCCTTTGCATTGGAAAAGTCGATCAGGACATCCGCATCCTCCCGGCAGTCTGCAGGACACGTATATACCGGATATCCATTATCCCGGTTATCGACAACGTCAATACCCGCAACGATCGCAAGACCTTCCTCATCCCGGGCAAGACCGGTAATGACCTGTCCCATATAGCCATTGCAGCCATGCATGATTATTCTTATCATCCCTGTTCTCCTTTAGCCTTGATGCCGAAAGCTTCCATATCTGCCTTTAACCGTGCCTGATGTTCTTCTTCCATTTCTGTGAGCGGCAGACGCAAAGGGCCGACCTCCCAGCCGAGCAGATTCATGGCGGCCTTCACCGGGATTGGGTTCACCTCGCAGAACAGGCTGTCGATCAGCGGAAGCGCCTTCAGCTGCAGTTCCAGACTGCCCTTCACATCGCCTTCCAGATATTTTGCGACAATATCATGCGTCTCACGCGGCGCGATGTTTGAGAGCACCGAGATCACACCCTTGCCGCCAAGCGACAGAAGCGGTACGATCTGATCATCATTTCCGGAATAGATATCAAAATCCAGCCCTTCCGTAAGCTTCGCAATCTTTGCAACCTGTGAAATATTGCCGCTGGCTTCCTTCACCGCCACGATATTTTTTACATTCTTTGCAAGATAAGCGATAGTCTCCGGCGCGATATTCACCCCGGTGCGGCCCTGGATATTATAGAGGATAACCGGAATGTCCACGGACTCCGCAACCGTCGTAAAGTGTGCGATCAGACCCTTCTGCGTCGCCTTGTTGTAATATGGGCTCACCAGTAATAATGCATCCGCGCCAAACTTCTCCGCCTCCTGCGAGAGATAGACCGCTGTCTCCGTGCAATTGGAACCGGTACCCGCGATGACCGGAATTCGTCCCGCCACCTTCTCCACCGTATAGCGAATTGCCTCCAGATGCTCCTCATGGCTCAGTGTGGACGCCTCGCCGGTCGTTCCACAGATTATGACAGCGTCCGTACCATTTGCAATCTGATACTCCAGAATCTCCCCAAGCTTCGGATAATTCACCTCTCCCGTCACCGTCATCGGGGTGATAATCGCAACGCCGGCACCTGTAAAAATTGACATATGCATTCTCCTCCTTTATGGTCTCTTAGTAAAACAGAAAAGAGGCGCGTCATAAACAGCGCCTCTCTGAAATCCTGCATTCTTTCATCCGGATAGCGCTCCATCTGTAAACGATGACAGTCACAGGGTTCTTCACCCTATGCCCAAGCACCGGACCTACAGGCTGCCCGGCCTTTCGGCGCTCACCCCTTTTGGCTGACTTCGTCTGTGCCTGTACACATCCCTCAGCTTACTCCTGACTCGCGCGACCTCTATCTCTGTAACGCTTACAATATAGCACCTGCCCATTCTTCTGTCAACCCAAAAGATGGAAGCTCAGCTTTCCTTCAGCGTCGTAATCTGATACACGCTGTCCGCCCAGTCCATCACCTCAGGACACAGATGAATCCCTGTAAAAATCAGCTCTGTCCTGTCCGCGACGTCCAACAGAGCCCGAATATCCTCATGAGAAGCAACCCCATATTCGATCAGTCCAAGGATCTCATCCAGGATCAGCACGTCACACTCCCCGGTCGCCAGAACCTTGCGGGCAAAGGCGAGCCCGTTTTTCATGTTCGGGTTCTCCTCCTCACGCTCCTGCGGACTTAAGTCTTCATAAGCCGCCTCTCTGCGCTGGAAACGAAAGAGCTTGATCTCCGGCTCGAGCCGCTTTATAAAACCGATCTCCTCCGGCTGCCGTCCCTTCAGAAACTGCACGACAAACACGGACTTTCCGCGGCTTGCCTCCTTGATCGCCTGGCCGAGCGCAGCCGTCGTCTTTCCTTTCCCGGTTCCGCAATAGATCTGCAATTTTCCTTGCATCATGGGTACCTCACACATTCGGATATAACAGTTCAGAACTGAAGGTCTCAGGCATATGACGCGTAAGCGGCATATGGCCTTCGAAGAAGGCGTTCTAAAGGCCTTCTGTTCTGAATGGATACAGAACTTCTATCAATATACACCGCACAGGAAAAAAAAGCAAGCATTTCGCGCTCAGGCGTCGAGATACTCCAGCTTGCTCACGGAGATCTCATAGGCGATCCTGCGCTCGGACTCCTCCTCGTCGATCTTTTTCATGTACTCCCTGCTCTGGATACGTCCCCAGATCTGCGTGTGACCGCCAACTTCAAAACCAGAAGCAAAGCGGGCGTTGCGTCCCCAGCAGATACAGGGAATATAATCTGATTTTCCATAAGGGCGATTCACCGCCAGCAGAATATCGGCGATCTCGCGCCCAAGCGGCGTCCTGCGATAGACCGGTGGCTTGCAGATGTAACCATCCAGGAAAATCTGGTTGGTTTTCGCGTTCTCCACCTCCTCGTCCGTGAACTCCAGCTCACGGACGAACACCGACAGCACCAGCCGGTTCTTCTTCTCCTCATGGCGATTATAGGAACGGAACTGCCCTGCGGCGCGGATATAGGAACCGCGATAGTCCTCATTCACATCGATCAGCCTCTCGGAAATCATCAGTGGTATCACGTCGCAGGAGTCGCTTAAGCGTTTCACCGACACACTCAGCATATAGAAGCCTTCCCCAAAAACCTCATGGCAGAAAGAAAAGGCCGACACGACTTACCCCACAATGGATCCAGTGTAGTTTTCGCACCTGTTATACGTAAT
>JAJPZP010000248.1 GCA_021204285.1 Lachnospiraceae bacterium
GTCCTCTTGTGTTTTTCTGTTCAACAGGAGGAAGAAAATGCCGGAAAATAAGTTTCAAAGAATGATTTTTGCACTGATCACGGTGATTATCACCGTACACGGATACGTATTTTACAGCCTTTATGTCATCAACGGTGCGACGCTCATGGAAGTAACAGGCGCCGACAGTGTGCTGCACGCGATTCAGGCGCAGGGAGGCGTCTACATGTTTGGGCGCATGCTCCCGATCTGGGCGCTGGTCCTGATCGAATTCTGCTTTGCCTACCTGCTGGAATGCACCGTTGGCAGCCCCTTCTCTTTTAAACTCGCCTGCATGAATTTTAACCCGCAGGAAACGCATCCCGTGATCTTTGAGAGCGCGATAATCTGCGCCACTGTCGGCCTGATGGTACCCTCCATGAGCTTCCTGGCCGACATCTTCTACTATCCATATTACAACGGATTTCACATCCTGACCTTCCTGGCGAACTGGCTGAAGCTGGTATGCTACAATTTCCCATTCGCATTTTTCAGCCAGCTGTTTTTCATTCAGCCGCTGGTACGGAAGATCTTTAAACTTCTGTTTTCGCACAGAAAGTAACTTCCGTTTTTGGTTGTTGATCTTAAAAATTCATGATAGACTAAAAGCAACTTTTCACACGTAATGTAAATCCGGAGGTTGCTCACTTGTCAGAACGTTCCTATATTGCCATCGACCTGAAATCCTTCTATGCTTCCGTAGAATGCGTGGAACGTGGGCTCGACCCGCTGACCACCAATCTGGTGGTGGCCGACCAGAGCCGTACAGAAAAAACTATCTGCCTTGCCGTGGCTCCATCTCTGAAATCCTATGGTATTTCGGGACGAGCCAGACTGTTTGAAGTCGTCCGGAAAGTAAGGGAAGTCAACGCCGAACGGCGTCGACATTCCCCGAAACGGGACTTTTCCGGCTCCTCCTTCGACATCAATGAGTTAAATGCCAATCCTTCCCTGTCTCTCGATTATATCGTCGCCCCTCCGCAGATGGCACATTATATCAAACGCAGCACAGAGATCTATCAGATCTACCTCCGCTTCGTCGCTCCGGAGGACATCCATGTGTACAGCATCGATGAAGTATTCCTGGATGTAAGTGACTACCTGAACACCTATCGCCTCACCCCACGCGAACTGGCGATGAAGATGATACAGGAAGTTTTAAAGGAAACCGGCATCACCGCCACTGCCGGCATCGGCACGAATCTTTATCTGTGCAAGATTGCCATGGACATTGTGGCAAAGCATATCCCCGCGGACAAAAATGGCGTTCGCATCGCGGAACTGGATGAAATGAGCTATCGGCAAAAGCTGTGGGCACATCAGCCCATCACCGATTTCTGGCGCGTTGGGCGCGGCTACGCCAGGCGGCTGGAAAAGCTGGGATTATATACAATGGGCGATATCGCCAGATATTCTCTGAACAGCTACGGTGAAAATCAGTTATACAAAGAATTCGGGGTCAACGCCGAGCTGCTGATCGATCACGCCTGGGGATGGGAGCCATGCCGTATCTCCGATATCAAGGCATATAAACCGGAAAACAACAGCATCAGCTCCGGGCAGGTGCTGCAGTCGCCCTATGAGTTTAAGAAAGCCAGACTGGTTGTCCGGGAAATGGCGGATGCGCTTTCGCTGGATCTCGTGGATAAGGGACTTGTGGCGGATCAGATCGTACTGACCATCGGATATGACATTGAAAATCTGAGCACTCCGGAACGAAGGAAGGCCTACAAGGGCGAAATCACCACCGATCATTATGGCAGAAGAGTCCCGAAGCAGGCCCACGGTTCCATCAACCTGGGATCACAGACAGCCTCTACCAGATTGATCACGAACGCTGCCATTGAACTGTTCGACAGCATTGTAGACCACAGCCTGCTGGTGCGCCGCATGTATGTGGTCGCCAATCATGTCGTCAGCGAGAATGACCTCAAAGCCCCGGAACCGGAACAGCTTGATCTCTTTACCGACTATGCCGCCCTGGAACAGCAGCGGGAAGAAGAACGCCTGAAGCTGGAAAAAGAAAAAAAAGGGCAGAAGGCGATTCTGGAAATTCAGAAAAAATATGGAAAGAATGCCCTCCTCAAAGGCATGAATCTGGAAGAGGGGGCTACCGGCAAAGACCGCAACACACAGATCGGCGGCCACAGAAAATAAGGAGGGAAGGCCAGTGATCCGGAGAAAAATTGAAGATTATCAGGACATTATCCATCTGCCACACGTTACTTCAAAACACCGGCCGCATATGTCCATGTCGGAGAGGGCCGCACAGTTTTCTCCTTTTGCGGCACTCACCGGCTATGACAGCGCGGTGGAAGAGGCGGCGCGGCAAAGCGAGCAGCGCTATGAACAGGGCGAATCCTGATCCCATGTGTAGGTTCTGATTTCGCAGTTTTTTATACCGAACGCAGCAAATTCATCGTTTGTCATATCGTAAAAATAAGAATGCACCGCACGGGAGATCCCATTATGAGCTACCAATAGATACGTCCGGTTCCCGGCACAGATCTCATCAAGCATATTGTATATCCGCTGGCACAACTGCATCATCGTCTCTCCGCCATCATAATGATCCAGGAAGTGAGCTTTCGCCACCCGGAACTCCTGCCCGTCTCTGGGTGTGGATTCATATCGGCCAAAGTTCTGTTCTTTCAGTCTCATCTCCACCCGCATGGGAATACCCGTTTCCTCCGAAATATGCCGCGCCGTCTCAGATGCGCGAACTAATGGGGAATATAATATTTCATCTATCGGCAGCTTTTCCGCCGCAATCCGCCTGCCAAGTTCGATCGCCTGCGTATGGCCAAGCTCCGTCAGGGCGATATCTGTCGCCCCACAGATTTTGTTTTCTACATTCCAGACTGTCTGTCCATGCCTGGTAAAATAAAGTGTACCCAAGATTACCTCCTCTGCATAGGCCCGCTCATCCCAGCTTCTTCTCCATCGGCACACAGAGGAATGTCTCCCCCTGCACGGGATCACCGATAACTAAGTACCCCAGCTTTTCATAAAACGACACCGCCACATCGCGGCTCTCCAGAATCACCCGTGAATATCCCAGCTCGGCGATCCACTTCTCCGCCTCCCGAATCAGAAGCTTCCCCAGTCCCCGTCCGCGGTAATTCTCCAGCACGACCACACGGCCGATCTCCATCGCGTCCGCTGCCACGGGAAACAGGCGGCAGGTTCCCACGGGATAGTCCTGATCGAGGAGAACCAGGTAACGGGTATCCGGACCATCGTGTTCGTCGAACTCCCGCTCCAGTGGAATCCGGTGCTGACGGTTCATGCCGTGGATGCGGACATAGTACGCACCTGCCTGCTGCCAGAGCTTCGTCGCGCGCAGCACCTGAATCGCATATCCCTCCGCTCCATCGGTCAGCGGGATCTCATTCAACAGTTTTTCACAGGCCATCGTGTGTATTCCTTTCTTCCTTCCAGATCAACTCATAAGCGCCATACTCCACACAGGCAACTTTCTTGTAAAATAAGATTGGTTTTCACACTTATCAGTATAACACAGGAGATTTGTAAAAACGACAGTTTTCTGTTATATCACGTCCGCCTCTTCCTGCTCGCTCTTGAGCGCAAAAAAGGGCCGATTGCTCGACTCTGTAAAACGAAGCCCCCTCTAA
>JAJPZP010000139.1:0-654 GCA_021204285.1 Lachnospiraceae bacterium
ATTTGCATGGAGGATCAGGAAAATGAAGAAAATAATGGATCCTTTAAAGGATTGGATCGGTGGCGCATTCGCATGCTTTGCGCTGCTGGTGTCCCTGAATACGGATTTGAGTGAAATCAGCGCGGAGGCAGCTGGAGGAGGATTCTTTACAATTCTTGCAGTGAACATCAAGAAGCTGGAGTATCTGTTGCCGACATTCGCTTACAAGGATGCGCTGCTGGTTCTCTTTCTGTTTTATTTTTTTGTAAAGGCAAAGCCGGTATGGAGTGCCGGAGTCTCAAAGTGGAGTTATCGGGTTCCGGCGGGACTGACTGCATTTTTTATGCTGTTCGGCTACAGCTTTCGCTATACAAATTCCTGGGATCTGATTTTTATGGACACGTTTCATCAGCTTGTCTCGGCCCTGATGCTGATCGGCTTTTACCTGCTGTTTGCGCGAATCTACGCATTGCTGCTCCGGAAGCTGTTTTATGTTTCTGAAAAAAGCAGGTCAGACAGTTGCCGTCTGGGAGACTGGATATTCGAAAAACATGCGTTCTGGGGCGCATTTCTCCTGATTTTGCTTTGCTGGCTGCCTTACATCATTGCAAAGTTTCCGGGAGCTGCGATGCCGGAGACTCTGGCGGAGATGCGACAGTGGTACTGGAACACGCT
>JAJPZP010000139.1:664-3636 GCA_021204285.1 Lachnospiraceae bacterium
AATTATTATCCGCCTCTTCACACGGTCCTGATGTGCCTAGTTATGGAACTGGGAAATCTGCTGATTTCCTATACGTTTGGATT
Source organism: Lachnospiraceae bacterium (assembly GCA_021204285.1). Taxonomy (GTDB): domain Bacteria; phylum Bacillota; class Clostridia; order Lachnospirales; family Lachnospiraceae; genus Hominiventricola. The sequence goes on from JAJPZP010000139.1 coordinate 748, forward strand.
TTTCCTGAATCTGCTGCTGCAGCTTGGGCTTTTGCTGTCCGCGTTTTCCTATGGATTCGTTCTGATGAAAAGGTGGGGGACACCGCATGTCTTCCGCGTGGCCGCGCTCGCGATCATCTGTATCGTGCAGTATTTTCCGATGGAATCGACAGTTGTGGAGAAGGATGTACCTTATGCGGCCTGCGTGATATTCCTGGTTCTTCTGCTCTTCGAGCTGGTACGGACCATGAAAGAGGAGGAGTCGCTCAGCCGCCGCTGGATTGCAGGATATATCCTGGCAGCCTTCGGGACGGCAGGTTTTCGGAATGAGGGCATCTATCTGGTGTTATTTTCAGGGATTGCGGTGGCTGTCTATGCTGCGAGATTACTGTGGGAAAAAAACAGGAAGAAATGTATGCTGGTGCTGACGGCGATGCTGCTGCCCGTTTTGCTGGTGCTGCTCTACCAGAAGGCACTGCTCCCGGCCTGCGGTGTGGAAGACAACGGAGTGAGTGAAGCGCTGTCAATTCCGTTCCAGCAGACGGCCCGCTATGTGCGTGATTACGGTTATGAGCTGACAGAGGAGGATGAGGAAATCATCTCCCGAGTGCTTGACGGTGAAAATCTGGCGGAGCTCTATGATCCGATCACCTCCGATCCGGTGAAGGCCACTTATCATGCAGAGTCTACAGACGATCTGATGGCATACTTCGGACTATGGTTCCGACAGCTTCTGAAGCATCCGGGGAATGCGATCGAGGCCACGATGAACAATGCCTATGGCTGGTTTTACCAGGAAGGTTATGTTCACAATTACATGATGACAGCGAAGATTGAAGGGCAGGATATCCGCTGGGAGATCACCCAGCCGGCTTTTCTTGACGGGTTCCGGAATGTCATGGAGCGCGTGGCAAAGCTGCTCTCTCGCGTGCCGGTCATAAACTGGTTTGAAAATGCAGGCTTTGTTTCCTGGATGACGATCCTGCTGGCCGCCTTTTTCATTGGTTGCGGAAGGAGGAGGTATCTGCTGCCGATGATTCCGCTGCTGACGGCGCTTCTGGTCTGTGTCGCCGCACCGACATTCAATTATCAGGTGCGTTATATCATGCCCGTGATGTTCTGTGTGCCGTTTTACGCGGCGATGGCAACGATACACAAGGAGAAATGCGTATGATAATATTTTTCCAGATCCTGTTTACGATGTTTATTGCCGAGATGGGTGATAAGACCCAGCTTCTGATGATCGCGATGACTTCCCGCTATAAGCTGCGGGATATCATCATCGGCACCGCCACTTCCATTCTGGCGCTGAACGCGATCGCGGTCGGTCTGGGGGCGGTGATCAGCGAGCTGATCCCCGGCTGGCTGATCAAGATCGTCGCTGCGGTCGCCTTCTTCTACTTCGCATGGTCCAGCCTGAAGCAGGAAGACGAGGAAGAGGAAGAAGCCTCTGCGAAGGAAGGACATCCGATCCGCGTTATCTTTGGAACCTTCTTTCTTGCGGAGCTCGGCGATAAGACACAGCTGACCGCCATTGCTTTCGCCGCGAACACAGGCCTTCAGCAGGCACTTAGCGTGTGGCTGGCATGTTCCATCGGCCTTTTCGCCGCGGATCTGGTCGGCATGATGGTGGGATATCTGCTGGGGAGCAAGATGCCGAAGGGTTTCCTGAATACGCTGGCTTTTATTATTTTTGCAGTGTTCGGATTTACCACAATGGCAGAGGGCGCGGGTCTGCTGCTGGGTGAGGGGATGCTTCGCTGGTATATTGCCATAGCTGCGGCTGCTGTGTTCGCCGCGGCATGTTTTTTTACCTGGAGAAAATACGGTGGATGTCCTAATCCATAATGACCTGATCTACCGTTACAAATTCAAAACCTTCGGCTCGCAGGAGCGGGATGATCCGTTCTACAGCCTGTACAGTGCTCTCGTAGCTGTCATGCATCAGAATAATGTCGTTTTCTGAGGCCTCTTCTGTGACCTGTTCTACGATTCGGTCGACATTTTCGGTAGTCCAGTCGAGCGTATCGATGCTCCACATGACGGGGATCAGGTCGAGCTCATCCTCGAGATCCGGATTCCAGGTGCCGAACGGGGGACGGACATACTCTGTTCCCTGACCGGTCAGCTCCTCGAAGAGCTCGCTGGTCTCCAGAATTTCCGCACGGGCTTCCTCGAGCGGAAGCGTCGTGATCTGTACATGGTGCCAGGTGTGATTGCCGATCAGGTGGCCTCGCGCCGCGATTTCCTTCACAATATCCCCATACAATTCTACATTTTCCCCCAGTAAGAAGAAGGTGGCCGGGACATTTTCCCGCACGAGCACCTCCAGTATCAGCGGCGTGCAGACAGGGTGCGGGCCGTCGTCGAAGGTCAGGGCGATGCGTTTGGTCTCTGTCCCGGCAGATATTTCCGTCGAAGATTCCTGCGCATGAGGATCAACCGTATCCGTACTATTCGTCGCGCTTCCGATGCTCCGACTCTCCGCCTCAAAAGTTGTCCATGTATTTTCTGATGTGGCTGTTGTGAGCAGAATTGTCGCGGTGCGTCCGTCGATGTCTCTTTTCAGCAATCGTTTTCCGGACAATTCGACACAAGCGCCGCAAAGAATCAGCGCTGTCAGGACTGAACGCCATCGTCTCATGACAGACCCCCTCATTCCCATCATTTCAGTCTATGCGGATGCAGTACATATATCCATGCGAATTATGAGGCGATTGTGATTTGGTGTAATGGCATTTGTATGGTTCAGGCGAAAAAACGGTGAGGATCACAGGAATTCTTTTGTTTTTCGTACAAGATACAGCGGAAGATTAGTAATAGACCCGTTTTTCCGATACCTACGCTTCGAAAACCGGATCGCGTATTCAGGCTGATGATCAGCAACATATCTTTTAAAGGATGGTGCCG
>JAJPZP010000246.1 GCA_021204285.1 Lachnospiraceae bacterium
CTCGGGTCACGCGTCAGGTAACCGGCCTTCTTGAGGATCGGCCTGTACTCCGGATCCGCCTGCAGCAGCGCGCGGGCGATGCCGTGACGAATCGCACCAGCCTGTCCGGTGTAACCGCCGCCGTGCACATTGACCAGAACGTCAAACTTGTCAACATTCTCGGTCGCCGCAAGGGGCTGACGGACGATGACCTTCAGGGTCTCCAGTCCAAAATAGTCGTCGATGTCTCTTTTATTGATCGTAATCTTGCCGGTGCCCGGTACCAGATAGACTCTGGCGATGGATTTCTTTCTTCTGCCGGTTCCGTAGAATCTCTCTTTATCCATGATCTTTCCCTCCTTCTCCTATCTGATTAAAATGTCAGGACTTCCGGTTTCTGTGCTGCATGCGGATGTTCCGGACCCGCATACACATGGAGCTTGCCAAACATCTGCCTTCCAAGGGGCCCCTTCGGAAGCATTCCCCTGATGGCGTCCTCCACCACTTTCTCCGGCTTCTTTGCGAGCATCTCTCTCAGAGTGGTCTCCTTGAGTCCACCTACATAGTCTGAATGATGGTAATAAATCTTCTGATCCAGCTTTTTGCCGGTCACTTTAATCTTCTCTGCGTTGATCACAATCACATAATCGCCTGTATCAATGTGCGGCGTGAATTCCGGCTTGTTCTTCCCTCTGAGCACCTTGGCGACCTCAGAAGACAGACGGCCCAGCGTGCAACCGTCAGCGTCAACCACGTACCATTTTCTCTCCACTTTATCGGGATTGGCCATGAAACTGTTCATCGGTGTTCCTCCTGTCAAAATACAATGTTTCTGTAAATCTTTATCATCAAAAATGTCTTACCGGGGCATTGGATCGGACATTTTCTCGCTTTGTCACAGTAAAATATTATATGATACCCGGCGAATCGTGTCAACTGTTTTTTTCAGTAAATGAACCGTTTATCACTGTGTTTTACCTATACGAATTCGCCAAGACAGATCTGAAAACCGCCAAAGATCAGTGACGCCAGTTCTCCGATGCTCAGCTCCAGGTCAATTCTCTCCGGTACGCGCGTAAGCTTCGCTGCACTGCTCCTCTGCACATCCATATGCCAGCAAAAATAACCATTATTTTTTTCAACGATCGGATCCTTCACATGCAGATACAGTTCCTGCTCCTGCCTGCTTCCCGCCAGCGACAGCATTCCGCACACATCCGTGACCCGCGCCATAAATGGCGGAATCCGCTCAGAAGCTGCCTCGCCGGACTCGGCCTCCCACTCTTTTTCAAGATTCTCCAGGTAGCGTTCGTCCCTTTTGCAGAACATCTGATAGCGGGCTGCCAGATAGCGGTTCTGCCCGTCCGCATCCATGCGAAGAACACGCGCCGGGATCTCCGTATATGGGCAGATCCACACAAAGTCAAAGGGCGCATAGATACTCTCGCTCGCCGGCATCAGGAAAGTAAAAGGCATGCCCTCTGCTGCCATATCCTTCAGTACCTTTTCAAGCAGCGCACGCATACAGCCCTGATGGCGGAAATCTTTTTCTGTCGCAACCGCCACAATATAGTCGCTGCGCAGCTCATATCTGTTCACGATCACTCTATATGGGTTCCGGTGGAGCATGGATACCGCGGTTCCGTCCTGTTCCAGAACCAGAATCTCGTTGTCACGCGTCTTATACTGATAATAGAAATCCACAAAACGCTTCGTGTCCTCCGGAAAAGCCGCTTCATAGAGTGGGCGGGTAGAGGCCTTCTCCTCGGCAGGAAGGTAACGCAGGCTTGCATGTTTCCAGTCTATTTCCTGCATCCCGGACACCCCGCGCAGCTTCCCTGCCCACTCCGATCCTCATCGATGTAAGCGGTAATCGGCATCAGCGAGCAGATCGCCTGGGCGGATATTCCTTCACCGCTTCCTGTAAAGCCGAGCCCTTCCTCGGTTGTCGCCTTGATATTGATCTGATCTTCCCCGATCCGCAGTGTCTTCGCCACATTCTCTACCATCTGCGGAATGTGCGGCGCCATCTTCGGACGCTGGGCGATGATGGTCGCGTCAATATTGATAATCTGATAATCTTTCTCCTCCAGAAGCGCGCCCACATGTTCCAGAAGTTTCAGGCTGGAGATTCCCTTATAAGCCGGATCTGTATCCGGGAAATGTTTTCCGATGTCGCCGAGTGCCGCTGCGCCGAGCAGCGCATCCATCATCGCATGCAGAAGCACATCTGCATCGGAGTAGCCCAAAAGCCCCTTCTCATATGGTATTTTCACGCCGCCGAGGATCAGCTCCCTGCCCTCCGTCAGGCGGTGTACATCGTAACCCATACCAACCCGCATCGCAAATCCCTCCTGTATTGTTTTCCAAAGAAAAAGCTTCCTAATTTATCTTAGGAAGCTTCAAGTAGCGAGAGGGGGACTCGAACCCTCGACACCGCGGGTATGAACCGCGTACTCTAGCCAGCTGAGCTATCTCGCCAAATCCGTCAGTCTTTCAACCGACTAGGATATCATACCAAAAGCTTGGCCTGTTGTCAACAGATTTTTACACGATCCAGCGCCCCAGCACGGGGATTTTTTTTATCACCCATACCACGACATAGCTCAGTGCAAAAGTCAGGACAGAAAACAGTACCATCGACACCAGGACCGGAAATTTATCCTGCGTCAGCCCAAATCTTCGGAAAACCTGCTCGATGAACAGCGTATGCACAAGATAAATACCAAAGGTGTGCGCCGAAAGATTCCGGAGCCCTGCCGCCAGCTTTTCGCCCGGATTCCACTCCGAAAAAATCTGCAGCAGGAATGCAAACATTCCCGCACTCGACAGCACCACCCAGAGTGTCAGATACCCGTCTCCCACGGTGGAATGTGCGCCGCTTCGGAAGGCACAGGCCGTGTTGACGGCGATGATCAGAAGTGCAGAAACAAAATAGAGCAGAAATGCCTTTCCGGCCGAGACCCGCTCTCTGTTTCGATACAGGAAATACCCCAGCACAAAATACAGGATCCCGCTGCACGCAAGGGGAATCGTAAAATTATCCCAGAAGCCATTCCACGCTGCATTTGCACGCAGGAACGGATCGAGCGTGCTCTTTCCAATCACGCCCACCAGCATCAACAGAGCCAGATATTTCCATTCCGGCGCTGTACAGAATTGCACCAGCTTCTGCAGGAAAGGCAGAAACATATAGGCAACCAGAAGAGACGGAAGGAACCAGAGGTGATAATGCCCTGACAACAACTTTTCCAGGAAATAACCCGCCGGATCGTCCCCGCTTCCCAGATATGCAACCACATCGATCGCGGCGTAGAACGCCGACCAGAGCAGCCAGGCTACTACAATCCTCGCAATGTATTTCCGGTAGAGCTGCCCGATTGACAGCTCTCTCTCCAGGAAGAGCACTCCGCTCAGCATGAAGAAAACTGGAGCCGCACAGCGCGCCAGAGAAACTGCCGCCTCGCGGATCAGCCAGTCAGCCGTCGTCGGATCCTTGACCTCCATCCCATAGCTCGCCACATGAAGAAGCACCACCAGGAAACAGGCAATAACCCGGATCATGTCCAGCTCCACTCGTCTTTCCTTCATCTCTTTTTTCCTCTCTGCGTCTGCTGTTATTCCGCGGTCTTCAGTCCGTTATCC
>JAJPZP010000159.1 GCA_021204285.1 Lachnospiraceae bacterium
GATTTCCAGAGCGAAGGTGGATCAATACGAAATGTATTTACAGATTTTAGATGGACTGGACATTTTGGAAAAAATGCAGAAGCTGGAGCTTCCGGTATGCAGAAACGCGCCGGATAGTACGGAGGATCTTCTTATGCTGCGGCAGCGGGAACTGGGTATTTATATCAGGGAACTGCTGAAGGAATGAGGAGGGATCATGGCAAAAAAGTCGGAAAGCTCTGAGTTGTATGCGGAGCTGAAGAGACAGATCCTGGAGCGGGTGGACTTAAGCTGGGAAGTTCCGGATGAGGAGATGCAGGAGCTGATCGACGAGGTGGTACTGTCCTGTGGGAAAGAGCGACATTTTCCGCTCAATGAGAGATGCCGGTTAAAACAGGAACTGTTCTATGATCTGCGGAAGCTGGACGTGCTTCAGGAGCTTCTGGAGGATCGGGGCGTAACGGAGATCATGGTGAACGGGACCGACGGTATTTTTCTGGAGCGGGAGGGAAAGCTGTTCCGCTGGGAGAAAAGTTTTGCGTCAGAAGAAAAGATACAGGATATTATTCAGCAGATTGCGGGGGCCTGCAACCGTGTCGTCAATGAGTCGCAGCCGATTGTGGATGCGCGATTAAAAAATGGAGACAGGGTACATATTGTCCTTCCGCCGGTAGCGGTAAATGGGCCGATTATCACAATACGACGATTTCCTGCAGAGCCCATGACCATGAAACGGCTGCTGGATATGGAGAGTATCTCCGGAGAAGAGGCTTTGTTTCTGAAGGACGCGGTACGGGCCGGATATTCCATTCTGATTGCGGGTGGAACCGGATCCGGGAAGACCACCTTTTTGAACGCACTCTCGGAATATATTCCGCAGGAAGAACGGGTTGTTGTCATCGAAGATACGGCGGAGCTGCAGATACAGGGCGTGCCGAATCTGGTGAGGATGGAGACCCGCTCTGCGGGGACGGAGGATTGTAAAGAGATCACGATCCGCGATCTGATCCGGGCGTCTCTACGGATGCGTCCGAGCAGGATCATAGTGGGTGAGGTGAGGGGCGCCGAGACGTTCGAACTTCTGACCTGTCTGAATACGGGACATGACGGCAGTTTCAGTACCTGCCATGCGAACAGCACCCGGGATACGATTTCAAGACTGGAAACCATGGTTCTGATGGGGATGGAATTGCCCTTGCAGGCGATCCAGAGACAGATTGCGTCCGGCATCGACCTGATCGTTTATCTGGGGAGACTGCGCGACAAGAGTCGCAGACTTCTCGAAATCACGGAAGTGACCGGCATGGAGGGGGAGCAGGTGGCTTTAAACCCGTTGTTCTCCTTCCGGGAGACCGGTCAGGTATCCGGCAGAATCTGCGGGGTACAGGAAAGGACAGGAGAGTTGAAAAATATTGAAAAGATGGCGCGTGCCGGGATTTTTAAAGGCAGGGCGGGAGATACTTCCTGATCTGCTGACAGGAGGACTGCTTGTGATTGCTCTGGCCTGGCTCTACTATGATATGTTTGCCGCCGCGCTGGTTTTGTCTCCACTGCTTATATTCTGGCACAGGGAATGCAGCGCATCGAGGAGGAAAAAGGCGGAGGATCGTTTTCTTCGAATGTTCCGGGAATGGATTCTTCTGTTGTCATCCTCATTAACAGCAGGTTATTCCGTGGAGAATGCGTTTGCGCAATCCTGCCGGGAACTGCAGCTCATGTTTCCGGGCGGAGGGCTGATGCTGGATGAGTTGAAGGAAATGCTCAAGAAGGCGGAAAATAACCAGCGGCCTGAGACGCTTCTGAAGGATCTGGCGCGAAAATATCCTTTTGAAGAAGTGAAAAGCTTTGTCGAGGTGTTCTGCACAGCGCGGGGAAGCGGAGGCAGTCTGAGTGCGATCATTCGCAGTACTGCAGAGCAGATGGCGCAGATTATGGATACGCGCAGGGAGATCGATACCTTTCTGGCGGCCAAGATGTTTGAACAGAAGATCATGATGGTTATGCCAGCCGGGGTTTTGCTGTACGTGAGGCTTGGTTCTGCGGAATTTGTAGAGGGTCTGTATCATAATCTGCCGGGGATGGCGGTTATGACAGTCTGTCTTGGTATTTATCTGGCGGCGTGTCTGATGGGCAGAAGGATGGTGCAGTTTGACATATGAAGCAGAGGACAAAGATGATACTCATCGCGGCGACGGGCAGTCTCCTGAGTCTGGCATTCTTTGTGTGCAGCCAGTACGGCAGAGAGCCACTGACGGAACTGATACGGCCGGGAGTCGGGAAAGGAGATCAGACAGAGGAGCTTGAAGTAGAGATCGCGGACTCGACTTACACGTTGGAGGTGACACTGAAGGAACTGCCGTACACGGAGGAAGAGGCGGGAGCGCTTCTGGCCGAAGCCGCTTCGGGACTGGAAGAAATCTTCCTGAACGGGAATGCGGATATAGCGCATATTATGACTGATGTGTCGATGCCGTCCACCTGGCTGGATACCGGGATTGAGATCGGATGGTATTTAAGTTCCTGGGAGTACATTTCGCCGGATGGAACGGTGAAAAATGAAGGACTGGAGAATGCAGAAACTCTTGAGGTACGAGCAGAGCTTTCTCTGTCGGACCAGGAGTTTGCCTGGAACCGGGAAATTGTAGTCTGCCCGCCGAGCGAACCGGATGAGGAGGAAAAGCTGGAAATGCTGGTATACCAGATAGAGTCTGCACAGGAGGATGGCGGTGTAGAAACGATTTTGCTGCCGGATCGTCTTCTTGGAGAGAGTGTGACCTGGTATCCGGCCAGGGACGATCGCTGGCTTCTGATTGCGCTGTTGACTGTAGCAGCACTCTGTGCCATGACCTTCGGAAAGCGGCAGGAGGAGGAAAAAGCACTGGAAAAAAGGGAACGTGCCCTGCAACTCGCATATCCGGATATTGTCAGCCGTCTGGGACTCTACATGGGAGCCGGGCTCAGCATGCGAAACGCCAGGGAGCGGAGTGTGGAGAGTTATGAACAGAGCGGCGCGGGGAACGATGCCTACGAAGAAATGCGTGTCACACTGCGCGAGATGCGCAGCGGAGTGGCTGAGAGCGCGGCTTATGAGCGTTTTGGCATGCGCTGTCGGCTGCCGTCTTATCTGAAACTGGGGACACTCCTGAGTCAGAACCTGAGAAAAGGGACCCGGAATCTGTCCGGGCTTTTGCAGGAGGAATCCAGGGAGGCCTTCGAGAACAGAAAGGCTTACGCAAAAAAACTGGGTGAGGAGTGTGAAAGCAAGCTGCTTTTGCCGATGCTTCTGATGTTGCTGACCGTACTGATTATGATTATGTATCCGGAAGTTGTATCATTTCAGGCATAGAGGAGGAAAAAAATTATGAGATACCTGGGAAATAGAATCAGATGGTTCTGGAGTGATTTCCGGAACGACGAACGGGGAATGGGAACGGTAGAGGTCATCCTGATTATTGTGGTACTTATAGGTCTTGTTATTATTTTTAAGAGTCAGATCACCGATGTGGTCAATACGATTTTTGAAAAGATTGTGTCCCAGAGCAGCAGCATTTAAGCGCTGCTCCGGGCAGATTACCGTCTGGTTGTCGCTGAGCTTTCTGGTGTTTCTGTCACTGTATCTGGTCTGCCTTCAGTCCGTACAGAAG
>JAJPZP010000133.1 GCA_021204285.1 Lachnospiraceae bacterium
CAATTGACACGGCAGTCCGGAGCAACAGCTCCCACATGCTGAACATTTACACACATAAAGGAGAGCAACATCATGCTGAAACAATTATCCATATACGCAGAAAACAGAAAAGGAGCCGCCCAGGCGATCACCGGGCTTCTGGCTGAGCAGGACATCAATATCCTCGGCTCCGTCATCAACGACGGCGCGGAGTTCGGCATCATCCGCATGGTTGTATCCGACCCGGAAAAAGCACAGCGCACGCTGGAGGAGGCCGGATACCTGTGCCGACTCATTGATGTGCTCGGCGTTGAGGTCGCCGACGAGGTCGGCAATCTGAACAGGCTTCTGAAGGCGCTCTCCGACAGCAACGTGAACGCCACCTACATCTATCTCTCCTTCAACCGCGACAGCGGCAAACCGATTATGGTGATGCATACCGAAGACATCTTAGAAACAGAGTTCTGTCTCGAATCGAAGGGCTTTTCACTGGTGTAAGGATTCACTCAGGTATTCCATCACTCCCATCGCCACCGCCCAGGCAACCCGGCTCTGATAGCTTTCCTCCTGGAGCAGCTTCGCCTCCTCCCAGTTCGAGAGGAAGCCGCACTCCACGATCGCGATCGGAGCCTCCGTTTTTTTCAGGAGATAATAGCTCTCATTCGCCTTGGCCTGCCTTGTATTCTCCGGGTCAAGGTACGAGACGAGCTTTGCCTGCAGCGTCTCCGCCAGTCTCTGCGCGTCCACCGACGTCCCATAGTAAAAAACCTGCGCGCCGCTGACGTATTCCTCGTGATAACTGTTCTGATGGATGCTGACCACGCAGTCCGGCTGTGTTTCATTGATCAGCGCGCAACGATTTTTCAGATCCTGCGCCTTTTTATTGGAAGCATTCTCATCATAGAGCCCGGTGTCCTCCTCGCGCGTCATGACGACCTCTACGTCCTGCTGCTCCAGCATGGCCTGTACTTTCTTCGCGATCATCAGATTGATGTCCTTCTCCAGAGAGTCGTCCACGCCGATCTTTCCCGGGTCATTGCCGCCGTGGGGCGGAGGTAAATTGCGGTAATTTGTACCGATACGGTACGTTTGATTTTTCGTAATGTGCTTCGTAGAAAATTGAAATCTGCTGTTGACAGATTCAAAAAAAAGTGATAGTTTTTTAGAAAGGGAAGCAGTTTTTTACCACTTGGCTATTTCATAGTTCTTGAGTGGGGTACTTGCTTCCTTTTTGATGTCTACAAGGTCATACAAATATAAATTCCCATTCAACGCACAATTTACCAGCAGACACGCGGAATATATATTATAAGTATCTGTTTTTCTTTCGCCCTCATAAATCGGCATCGCAAAACGGGTTCTGTAATAATACCATCCTTGTCCGGCATCAGAAGAATGCTTGTCCTTTCGATTATCATGAAAAGTTTTATCCGTGGCTATTTCAATCATCTCCGGAATCACCTGCGCTGCATTTGCTTTTGCCTTGGCGCTTGATCCTTTCAGGCGTTTTGTGTACTGTGAGCCTTTATACTCATCCGGAAATTTATTTCCAATGTATACGACATCCTGCGTCTCGACAATCGTGATAATTTCGCCCAAATATCTCTTCAGATAGTCTTCCACTTCAGACCAGTCAATATTTTGTCTGTTCTTAAAAATAATATCCGGTATTACTACGATCTTATGACCATTTTCATCCATTACAATCTTCATATTCTTTTATTCACCTTCTTTCTGTCCATGACTTTAATTTTCATAGGTATCCGGAAATAAATGCGCCAGCTCGTCTGAAAAGTTGTAAGTGATTTTGATTCTGTGATCCTCGTAAACTCGAATCTCATGGATCATCTCCACTACCATATCCCGGTCCAGCTTTTCTACATTCCGGAATGTAAGCAGCCGTTTTACCCACGGGCTTTCCAGAACATCTCCGGCAGTTCTCTTTTCTGACTGGTGCTCCAGATCTTCCATCTGCTTTGTAAGCATTTCTTCCTTTTTTACATAATCCTGTCTGTAAGCGACAAACTCATCTTTGGAAATCAGCCCCTCCCGGTAATCCTCATAAACCGCTTTTTTGAGGTTTCTCAGCTTTTCCAGCTCTGCGGACAAACGGGTCCTTTCATTTCCGGTTTGACGTTTTGCGAAAGCCATCTGCGCCTGATTCTGCTCAAGCAGTTCCTGTAGATTCTCCACACTCTCTATGATTGCGTTCAGGTCGTTTCGTATCACATCCTCGAGAACCGAATATGGAATTGCATGTGCGCTGCAATACTGTCTGCCGGAGCGGACATAAGTTCCGCAATAGTAGTTGATATTCCCGGCGCCATGTCCGGACGATCCGATTTTCTTTACCAGCGCTCTGCCGCAGTCCCCGCATTTCAGGAATCCGGCAAACACAGACATATTAGAGTTCAGGTCAAGCTCGCGCGTCCGGCGTTTCAATAATTCCTGTGTCTTCTGCCAGGTTTCCGGATCAATGATGGCCTCGTGTGTATGCTCCACAATAATCCAGTCCTCTTTGTCCACACTCTTCTGCCTGCCCTTCATCCGCTGGGTTTTCCTGCCCTGCACCATATTTCCGGCATACATCTCATTTTTCAGGATGCGGTTCACCGTGGAATACGTCCAGTAAGAAGTGCTTTCCAGCTTCCGGCTGTTCCGATAATTTTCGCCATTCATCCGCTTATATTCGGACGGACACACAATCCCATCTTCATTCAACGCTCTCGCAATACTGTTTTTCCCATATCCGCTGACATACATTTGAAAGATCCTGCGCACCACATTCGCAGCATAATCGTCAATCACCAGTTTATTTTTGTCAATGGGAGATTTCCGATAACCATAGGATGCAAACGCCCCGATAAACTCCCCAGCTTTTTGCTTGGTTTTCATGGAGGCATGGACTTTCTTTGAGATGTCCCTGGCATACTGCTCATTGAAAATATTTTTGATCGGCAGCAGGATATCATAAGCCTGTTTCATGCTGTCAATATTGTCTGTGATGGCAATAAAACGCACATCGTTATCCGGAAAATAACGCTCCAGATATCTGCCGGTCTCAATATAATCCCTCCCGAAGCGGGACAAATCTTTGACAACGACACAGTTTACTTTTCCATCCTCGATGTCATCCATCATTCTCATGAAAGATGGTCTTTGAAAGCTAAGACCCGTAAAACCGTCGTCCACATAGGTATCATAGACGACAAATTCGTCCTTGCCTTTCAGGAAATCCGCGATCAGTTTCCTCTGGTTTCCGATGCTGTCACTTTCTGCCTTATCACCATCCTCTCTGGATAACCTGATATATTCAGCTACGTTGAAAAGAGTTTGTTTCTTCATGTTGCTCACCTTTCAACCGCTGTCCCTGTGGCTATTGTACCGCAGGAAGCGACATTTTCCAATTCATTTTTACAAGTTTCATCCGGTTTTTGCAGATGCGTCCGGATCAGACGGCGGAGCATTTCCTCCGACGTGCAGCGGGAGAGAAATTCTCTTTCGATCACATATGATATTTTTTCAGATTTCTTTTCTCTCACTTTGTATCTCCCGTTTTGCTATCTGTAAAACATATGGGACAGGGCTTATCCCATATACGTAACTTAAGTTTTGGCC
>JAJPZP010000074.1:0-2623 GCA_021204285.1 Lachnospiraceae bacterium
TAAAGCGTATCTCCGACCTGTTTGCTCACGAGCCGCGGACCCATGCCGATGGAAAACTCATTGACCCGGATCCCGCCCCGTTGCGCGAGGAGGAAATGTCCCAATTCGTGAACAATAATCAACAGGCTGAAAATAATCAGCGCCAGAATAATACTCAATCTACCACCTGCTCTCTATCCTCTCATAGACCGACGCCTCCACGTCCAGAATTTCTTCGACAGTTGGCGCGCTCTTCGCTTTATGCGCTGCCATGCATTCCCCGATGATCATCGGGATGTCGAGAAATCCGATCTTCCGCGCGAGAAACTTTGCCACCGCGCGCTCGTTGGCCGCGTTGTAGACTGTAGGCATCGTCCCACCGACAGCCGCCGCGTCAAACGCGAGCTTCAGCCCCGGGAAGCTCTCCATATCCGGCTTCTCAAAGGTAATCTGCCCCAGCGTCCAGAAATCTAACCGTTCGCCCGGCAGATGCCTGCGTTCCGGATAGTAGAGCGCATACTGGATCGGCAGCTTCATATCCGGTGTGCCGAGCTGCGCAATCACCGCTCCATCGTCGAACTCCACCATCGAATGGATGATGCTCTTCGGCTGCACGACGATCTGGATATCCTTCGGCTCCACGCCAAAGAGCCAGCGCGCCTCCATCATCTCGAGGCCCTTATTGACCAGCGTAGCCGAGTCGATCGTGATCTTACGCCCCATCGACCAGTTCGGATGCTTCAGTGCATCCTCAACCTGTACATTTTTCAGTTCCTCTTTTCTCCGTCCACGGAACGGACCGCCCGAGGCCGTCAACAGTATCTTTTTGATCTGCGCTCTGTTTTCCCCGTTCAGGCACTGGAAAATTGCGCTGTGCTCGGAATCAACCGGCAGAATCCGCACACCGCGCTCCTTTGCCAGCGGCATGATCAGATGCCCTGCTGTCACGAGCGTCTCTTTATTTGCAAGAGCGATATCCTTTCCGGCCTCCATCGCCGCGATCGTAGGACGGATCCCGATCATACCAACGATCGCCGTCACGAGAATCTCCGCTTCCGGCTCCGTGGCAATTTCAAGAAGGCCGTCCATGCCGGACACAATCCGCACGGGCAGATCCGCCACACGCCCCTTCAGCTCCTTTGCCTTCTCCTGCGTCCACATCGCCGCGAGCTTCGGGCGGAACTCCCGGATCTGCGCTTCCATGCGGTCGACATTCGAACCTGCCGCAAGGGCGGTGACCTCGATATCACCGTTATTTCTCACTACTTCCAGCGTCTGTGTCCCAATTGAACCGGTGGAGCCCAGTATCGCTATCTTCTTCATTGTAAGTTTTCTCCCTGTTCTGTCGTACGTACTATAAAAGTCCCGGACAGCGGCTGTATCAGCCCGAAACCAGCAGCGCCAGTGTATAGATCAGCGGCGCTGTCACGATCACGCTGTCAAAGCGGTCCAGAATCCCGCCGTGTCCCGGTATCAGATTCCCATAATCCTTGACGTCGTGCTGTCGCTTCACCGCGGAAGCCGCCAGATCTCCGATCTGCGACGCAATTGCCCCAATCATGCAGATCAGCGCGTAGACGCCCGCATAGCCTCCGAGCAGTCCACCGTAGACCGCGCCCAGGATTCCCGCGCCGATGACACCGCCGATGGCTCCCTCGATGGATTTCTTCGGGCTTAAGACCGGCGCCAGCTTATGCTTTCCAAAGAGCATCCCGACGCAGTAGGCACAGGTATCACAGCCCCAGGCACACAGGAAGATCAGCCAGACAATATAAAAGCCGCGCTCCAGCATCCGGGTCTGGTAGATAAAGCTCAGCATAACCGGCACATAGACGATTCCGAAGAACGCCGCCATAACCGTCGTCGTGTCATACTTCGGGAAAGTGAACACATAGATCGCCATGATTGCCAGGAAGGTCACCGGCAGCGTCAGCCAGATTCGCTCCGCCCCAAAACCTCCGCAGATCACATAACACATCCACTCCCAGGCCGCGGTTCCAAGCATGCCCGCATACCACAGGCCGCTGTGCGGACCGATGCCGAAGACCCGGTAAAACTCATGCAGGCCGATAAAACCTGCCGCCGCCGTGAAAATCCAGAGCGGCCAGCTCCCGTAGTAACAAGTCACAAGCATAATCACAACCAGCACCGCGCCGCTCAACAGTCTTTTTAAAAATGAGCTCACGTCTCCTTCACCCCTCCATAGCGGCGGTCTCTTAAATTGTATCGGTCAATCGCCTTCTGAAGCTCCGCCTTGTCGAAATCCGGCCACGGCACCTCCGTGAAGTAAAATTCCGTGTAGGCAAGCTGCCACATCAGATAGTTAGAGAGCCGCAGCTCCCCGCTGGTCCGGATCAGAAGATCCGGGTCCGGGATATCCGCCGTGTCGAGATGCGCCGCGATCACATCCTCCGTGATCTCCTCCGGGGCGAGCCCCTCCGCCGCGATCTTTTTCACTGCACGGCAAATTTCATCGCGGCTTCCATAATTGATTGCAATCGTGAAATTGAGGCCATCCTGATCCTTCGACTCTTCCTCGAGCTGCGCGATACTCTGCTGAATATCTTCGTCAAGCCCGGTCTTATCGCCGATCACACGCACCTTCATATGATTCTTTTTCGCTGTCCTCACGCAGGTCTTCATG
>JAJPZP010000074.1:2633-3593 GCA_021204285.1 Lachnospiraceae bacterium
GTCTTCATGTAATTGCGCAGCAGCGTCATCAGCGCATCCACTTCGTCCTTACTGCGCTTCCAGTTCTCAGTAGAAAACGCATAGACCGTCAGATACTTGATACCCATATAATATGCGTCTTCACAGATCTGCTCCACATTTTTTGCACCCTGTACATGCCCATAATTGCGTGGCATCCCTTTGGACTTCGCCCAGCGCCCGTTTCCGTCCAGGATGATCGCCACATGCTGCGGAACCGCCATTCTTCTGTCCTCCCGTCAAAATCCCTGTACATATACATAGGCTGCCGCCATAAGCGACAGCCTTCCCTGTAAAAATCCCACAGTGAATCCTATACGGTCATAATCTCCTTCGACTTCTCCGCGACCGCCTTGTCGATCTCACCGATATACTTGTCGGTCAGCTTCTGCGCCTTCGTCTCCAGAACCTTCTGGTCATCCTCGGTCAGCTCGCCACTCTTCTGCAGCTTCTTGAACGTCTCGTTCGCATCCCTGCGGATATTGCGCACCGCAACCTTCGCATCCTCGCCCTTCTTCTTGACATCCTTGGAGAGCGATTTTCTGCGCTCCTCGGTCAGCTCCGGGAAGACCAGACGAATCGAGGAACCATCGTTCGTCGGATTGATGCCGACGTCAGAACCCGCGATCGCGCGCTCGATCGGCTTGATCATATTCTTCTCAAAGGGGCGGATCTGGATCACCCGCGCCTCCGGTACGGCGATGTTCGCGACCTGCTGCAGCGGCGTGGGCATGCCGTAATAATCCACGCGGATCTTGTCGAGCACATGCGGATTTGCCCGGCCCGCCCGGATCGCGGCAAAATCCTTCATCAGCACGTCGTAGGTCTTTGTCATTCTGGTCTCATATGGCTGTAATCTTTCTTCCATCTTAAATAATCCTCCCTTATACGGTCACTCTCGTCCCCGAGAATGTCCCTTTTACTGTGTTCACGATACTGTTT
>JAJPZP010000146.1 GCA_021204285.1 Lachnospiraceae bacterium
TAACGTTTTGTGCCTTGAGCGTCAAAAACGCGAAAGGAATGGATATAACTATGAAAATACAGAATTTATTGCCAATCGGCTCCGTGGTTCTTCTGAAAAATGGCGAGAAGAAATTGATGATTATAGGTATTATGCAAAACGATGGCAAAGGTCGTAAAAAAAAGAACTACGATTATTTAGGTGAGCTTTATCCGGAGGGACATCTTGGGGAGGGGGTTCATCAATACCTGTTTAATCACGAGGATATTAATGAAATCATTTTCCGTGGTTATGAGGACGCTGAGAGGACGGAATTCTTGCAAAGCCTCTCAGACACATATGAGAAGTAAATCTTCCTGTAGCAAAAAATATAGCACTAAACATTGTTTTTAGGGCTGTGTAGTATGGACTGAATGTAGTAATATAAAAAATAGTAAATAGAAAGGCGCTGCTGTTCTTCGGATCTTCGGTGAGGGAATAACCGGATGCAGGCAGAATCAAAGAAAGCGTCTGGCTTCTGCGAAGCAGCGCAGCAGAAGATCGCGGTGATAGTCTACAAACTGTCCCCTGTCCCAAAACTCCAGGGCCTCTTCTTCGCTGACCCATCTGACTTCTGAGACCTCTTCTGTCTGGATGCAAAAGGCGGAAGCCGGGAGATTGCAACGGCTGATATAGAAGTCATCCAGCACGTGGGAGAATGGCTCTGTGAAAAGAAACTGCAGCTCTTTTGGGGTAAAGCCAAGCTCCTCCTGTGTCTCCCGGAGAACCGCCGGGCGGGACGCTTCTCCCTGTTGCGCATATCCGCCTGCAGAGACATCCCAGCAGCCGGGATACAGATTTTTCGTATCCTGGCGTTTCTGGAGCAGGAGCTTTCCGCTATTATTAACAAGAAGTATATGCACCACAAGAAAGAGCTCGCCCTCTTGCGGTATTTCACCGCGGCGGACTACATGACCTGCAGGTGTGTGATCAGCATGATAAGTGTCCAGTAATTCCATACACTCATCCTCCTCCGTGCGCCTTCCCTCATAGAAAGGATTATTCTTCTCCGAGAAAATATGTTATTTTCCGCTGATAGTTCATTTGTTCCCCGGAAAAAAGCCGCAGTAAGATTTCTACCCGCTCCAGGGAGCGATATTCCTTCAGACCTTCTATATACTGATCACGCAGACGATCCTCGATGATAAGGGGAATGATATCTGCTTTCAGGCACTCCCGGAACAGAATCAGTCTGCCGGTTCTGCCGTTTCCGTCCTGAAATGGGTGGATGCTTTCATAGCGGGCGTGAAATACGGCGAGTGTTTCCAGATTTTTTTCGGAATTCTCATACCAGTCCAGTAGCCGGTCAATTTCCTCCTCGACCAATGCGGGGGGCGTGGTTTCATACATGCCGATGATGTTGGGACGCTTCTTGTAATCGCCGATCGCGTAGCCGTTCGCGCGATCCTCGAAGACGCCGCTTTTCAGCTCAAAATGAAATTGTTTGATCAACGCCGCGGACAGCGGCTCTTCCAGCGTGTCGATCATCCTGTTGAACATCAGAAAATGACCGTTTGTCTCCTCTACATCTTTCGCCCGATAGTAATCGGGATTTGAGGGAAGCGAGCCGGAGTCAAACAGGCTCGCTGTCTGTTCCTCGGTCAGGGTGGAGCCTTCAATGCGGTTGGAATTGTAGGCCAGCGCCCGCTGTGTGTACGCGTAGATGCCGGAACGATCAAATTTCGCCCTCTCGATCTGGAATCGTCTTATCAGTTCTTGCACCATTTCCATGAACCTCCCTTTATGACTACGAGGATGCAGTCTTTTTCATTACCTGTTCTAATCAGTATAAAACATCTTTGGAAGATTGTAAACGATGGAAACTCGAGTCTGTTTTTTAGTGCTCCGGCTTATATTTCAAATCGCAGCCCGGTGGTGAGCCTGTGTACGCGCTCGCCGAGCCGCCTCCGCAGCTCATCAAAGCCGGGCGAGCCGGTGCAGTGGCCGGTATAAATCTGAGAGGTTCCTTCCTGTATAAAGGCATCACAGAGCGCGTCGATCTCCGATGATGAGAATGTGCAGATTTCTCTGCCGTTTTCTTTTCCTTTCATATGCAGGCCGCCGATTGCGGACAAGTAGACATCAAGCGCCTCCTTCCGTGTGTATACCTTCGCATTGGGATCCCGCAGAAAAATTTTCTCAAAACCGCCGGAGTGGTCATAGTGCCCGTGTGACAGAACACAGGCGTCAAGCCCAGTCAGGGAAATTTCGAGCGAGTCCGCGTTGTCGCAGAAGGCCTCGCTGCTCCCCGCATCCAGTAATATTCGCCGCCCGGCGTGTTCGATCAGGAGGCTGAGTCCGTGTTCACAGGCAAGAGAGCTGTCGGAAGTGTTTTCGATCAGTACGGTGATCTGGATTTTCTGACTCATAGCAATTTCCGCCTTTCAACTTTAGTGAATTATTAAATATTATTTTAAATACATTCCTTCCGAAAAACAAGGAGGAACGGATTATTTGCACAGCCGAGCCTGAACCGGGCAGCAGGGATGGCTTACTTGACAAAATAAACAGGGATGTCATAATAGCTAGTAAGGCTCAGACTCGAGACTCATTCTGATGGCCTCATGAATAAAGGAGTTGAATATAGTGACAAGAGATAAGGTGCTGGGTAGGAGACTTGTGATATACCTTTTCGGGCTTTTTATAATGACGATGGGTATAGCGATTTCAGTAAAATCCAATTTGGGGGTATCGCCTGTAAGTTCCATTCCCTATACAATTACCTGTGTATTTGGAATGGAAATGGGAAACGCTACGATTTTATTTCATGCTTTTCTTGTGATTCTGCAAATGGTGTTGCTGAGGAAAAATTTTAAAATGGTGAATCTGCTGCAAATTGTTGTGGGCGTTGTGTTTGGCAAATTTACAACCTTATGCAACTATCTGGTGGGTATGCTGCCTGCTGTCGAAAACACAGGCTTTCGGCTCGTACTGATGCTTATCAGCACGCTTCTGATAGCGGTGGGAATTTTCTTCTATCTGCCGGCTGATATTATGCCGCTGGCTGGGGAGGGAGCCATGCAGACGATAGCAAAGATAACGAACATAGAGTTTTCAAAAGTAAAAATCTGTTTTGACCTGAGTATGGTTCTGATTTCTTTGACAGTGTGTCTGATTGCGATTCACAGCATGGGAAGCGTCGGCATAGGAACGATCATTGCGGCATTGCTAGTAGGATTTCATCTGGGAAAGATTACAAAAAGGTTTGGTGCTTGGAGAGATAAATTGCTCTATATCGGCTGATAGTTATTGGCATATGCCATAAAAAGGACTATGATAGGGACAAGATTTAATAAAAAGGAGACAGCATCATGAAAATTGTAGTTATTTATGAAAACGGACAGATTTTTCAGCACTTCGGCCATACGGAGCAGTTTAAGATTTACGATGTGGAGGATGGAAAGATCCTGTCCTCCGAGGTGGTCAGCACGAACGGACAGGGTCATGGGTCGCTGGCGGCGGTTCTGAGCACTTTGCAGGCGGAAGTCCTGATC
>JAJPZP010000047.1:0-3078 GCA_021204285.1 Lachnospiraceae bacterium
TATCAGAGGGGAGGCATCTGTGAAGCGAAAAGTCACGTTACTATGCGCGCTTGGCATACTCTGTTCTCTGTTGTTCGCCTCTGTCGCCTATGCGGACGGGGAGGGAAACATTGACAGCGGCGGCGGGAGTACGGGGACGGGGAACAGCGAGAGCTACTGGTCTGCAGGAAACGATGGAGTACGGGTGACGGTCGTGCGCGCATCTGACAGGACGCCGGTCACGCGTCCCATCGATTTGACAAATAAAAGACCGGATGTGGTGTATTCGTTTGGAAAAGTCAGCAAGCTGTCCTATACCGGAGGAACAGCGTTGATGCCTGACACTGGGACCTATGAGTATGTGAATCCGTCACAGTCCCTGCCGCGGATTATCAGCTCCCAGAGCTACGGGCAGGCGAACATTGAGGAGATCAAAAGCTATTTTACCGATGAACAGGTCATCCGGAGTATTGCGAACCTTACCGGGATGGACTTTGACACGCTGGTGAGCGGGGACTATCGTCTCCTGCTGGAACCGATTGCCTACTACAAATTTCAGGGAAATCTGATTGCGACCACAGCGACCGAGGCGGCACTTTATGATGAACAGCTGAGCGGGGCATTGCGCTCGGTGATGAAAAGCGTGACCCATCAGAACCTGCCGCTTGCCATGTTCCTGGAGACGGCAGATCTGGGGTATCCGGCATGGACCGGGAGCCAGACATCCGCGGCGACCAATGCGGAGATTAAATCCAGCCTGGGAGTCGGCGTGGTGCGGTTTAACGATGCGGAGGCGGAAGGACCGGAGGTCAGCACGTATGACTATGAATACTGGACTAACACAGAAGTCATTACCTCCGTATATGTAAGCGGCGGGCAGAGCGATCCGGACAATCCGGTCTCCGTGACCTTTGATGGGGAGGGGACAAGTTATACGGTGAGCAATGTCTATTATCCGGAAGGGGACGGGCAGCTCGCGTGGATACGCTGGACTACCCCAGAGGAAGCGCAGACGATGACGATCACGGTGACGGTCCATGGTGGCGGTTCCACAGAAAAAGGGACGCTCCTTGTGAAGATTGTGGACCTGGACGAGAATCCCCCGCCTGACCCCAATGCCGATGACCGGAATGACAGCTTTACAAAAGCAGAAGTCCCGGAGAATGAGGAGAACCTTTCCGCAAGCTGGGGCGTCTGGCGGCCGCGGTGGCATGCATACTGGGTATGGCACAGCGGTGACGAGGAGGATGATGGGTACTGGTGTGACCACGGCTGGTGGGAGTTTGATTACAACCAGTATACCGCTTCCATTTCCGCAAGCATGAGCATCACGGCGGACGAGAAATCCCCATCGGCCAGCGACGGCACGATAAAATCCGGCTATGGGATCAATGAGGTGGTTACACCCCATGTCAGCCCCCCCCCGAGTTCCGCGGTCACACCGGCCCAGAATGCCGTGACTGATTTTCCGGAGTTCCAGTATCAAAGTTACTGGCGGCTTTTGGAGCGGATGAGCAGCGGTTATGACATGACGCATGAATTCCAGGAAAACCGGTACAGCACCTATAACCGGAGGACGCATTTCACGCCGATCTGGTATCCGGACGGGACATATACGCCTTACACCTGGCTGATCGACTGCTGGACGCCTGCGGGGATGCTATCCATGAACCTGACGGATTCCATTACCATCAGCGGGAATCTCTGGAGCGACTGGCATATCGCACCGCAGAATCCGGATTAAGACAGAAAAAGGAGAAATGAGATGAAAGTAAAGAGAATCATACTGTGTATCTGCATGGCGGTACTGATGTTCTGCATGGCGGGTAGCCCCGCCTACGCCGAGACGAGCAGCTCCGCCAACAGTTCGTCTAAGGGCGATGTGGCGGGGGCAATTGAGGATACTTGGGATAATGCCTCCGCACAGATCAAGACTGTGGTCAATAATGTGGTGTTTCCGGCGATCGACCTGATCCTGGCGGTCTTCTTCTTTGCAAAGCTGGGGACGGCATACTTTGACTACCGCAAGCACGGCCAGTTTGAATGGGCGGCTCCGGCGATCCTCTTCGCCTGCCTGGTGTTTATGCTGACTGCGCCGGTATATGTGTGGCAGATACTCGGAATATAAAAACGGATGATGCAGCAGAGGAGGAAGGCAGTAAAAAGATGGGAAGCTGGGGAATTACGGCGATGGAATCGGACGCGGGGCTGGATGCGCTGGCAGCCATAAGGGAACAGATCACGGAGGAGGGGCGGCTGGATGCAGCACAGATCCTTCATGCGTTTAAGAAAGATGCGTGGAACGCCCCGCCGGATTCTATAGAGGGACAGGCACACACAAGTCCGATGATGCTGGCGGAGGTTATGAAAAAGATCTAGGAGGGGGAAGCAGACAGCCTGGATTATGAATGGGAGAAGAAAAAGCTCTCCGGGCTTCATTCCTTTACAGCATCCAGGGAATCGCTTGGCTGGCTGCGGGGGTATCTGACGGAGACTCTGAAAAACAGCAGAGAAAGAGAAGCGGCAAAAGCTGTGCCGGATGGGAAATGGGGAGGATGGTTTCAGGAGAAAGACTGGAAGAGCTGGCAGACGCACATGGAGTCGCTGATCGGATATCTGGATGGAGTTTTGGAAGCACCGGGAGAAACGCTGGAACTCATGCCAGTTCGTGAGCAAAGGCTGTGCCAGATGAAGATGGAAGGATGAAGGAAGGAGAGAGCGGAATGACCGTGTTTGAAAAGGAACTGAAACGGATTTTTGAAAAGGAAGCGCTGTTTGCGGATGCGCGCTATGTCGGGAACTGCTGCTATGTGCGGCTTACGGACCAGATCCGGGCAAAGATCAGCTTCGAGACAGGGATGATG
Organism: Lachnospiraceae bacterium; assembly: GCA_021204285.1. Lineage (GTDB taxonomy): Bacteria > Bacillota > Clostridia > Lachnospirales > Lachnospiraceae > Hominiventricola. Next base: position 2,844 of record JAJPZP010000047.1, read on the forward strand.
GCGAACCAGTATGACCGGATGAGGGTGGCGCTCATCAACAGGAATGAAGGCATGATCGACAGCATGGTGGTGAAATTCAGCGACCTGTGGGGGTATAAGCGGATCAATGCCGCTTCTTCGCCGATCAATCCCCATATCTGGAAGGACGGGCAAAGTGTCAGCTGGTACGGTTACCGGCCGGGGAACGCGGAGTACCGCCAGCTCGCGGATGCGGTGGAGAGCTATATGGGCATGT
>JAJPZP010000047.1:3088-3510 GCA_021204285.1 Lachnospiraceae bacterium
CGGGGGCAGCTGCGGGGCAGAAGGGAGGATGTTGATTGTTCATATGGGATTTTGTCGCCGAGACTGTGCTGGGGCAGATCGTGGACTGGTTCTACGGGCAGCTGGTCGGTTTCCTCGGCGATTTTTTTATGCAGATGGGGAACATGGGGGCAGAGCTGTTCACACTTTCCTGGGTGCAGTCCCTGGTGCTGTTCTTCTACCAGATGGCATGGGCTTTGTATGTGACAGGGCTGGTGGTCGCGGTCTTTGAGTGCGGGATCGAATACCAGAACGGGCGGGGAAGCATCCGGGATACCGCACTCAACGCGGTCAAAGGTTTCCTGGCCGTCAGCCTGTTCACCACGGTTCCGGTAGAGCTGTATCAGTTCTGTGTGTCTCTGCAGGGGAGCTTTACTGCGGAGATTACCGGGCTGGGGGATGAC
>JAJPZP010000237.1 GCA_021204285.1 Lachnospiraceae bacterium
ATATAAAAAAGCCTAAGCCTCATTAACTTAGACTGTTTTCATGGATGCTGTTGTATGTCAGCAGGACGGTAAGCCGGGTTATGTCGTTGGATGGCCATCTATCTAGGACTGCCGTCGCCGGCAGCCTCAAGCAACCTACCCGGAAGCTGACGGGCCGCCATATGCTTCCTGTTCGGTCTTGCTTCGGATGGGGTTTACATGTGCCCCGCCTGTTACCAGGCGGGCGGTAGTCTCTTACACTGCCTTTCCACCCTTACGCCAGCTTCGCCATACGGTAGCTCGAATTGCTGCGCAATTCTCGCTACATGGCATTCGCTGGCGCGGTATATCTCTGTTGCACTGGCCTTGGAGTCACCTCCACCGGACGTTATCCGGCATCCTGCCCTGTGAAGCCCGGACTTTCCTCACCCCGCTTACGCGGGCCGCGATTGCCTGTCCTACTTGCTGCTCCGTCCATTTTAACCGAAAAAAGCCTGTTTGTCCATGCCCTGTCTTATTTCAAAATCAGTTCCACCGGGCAGTGGTCACTCCCCAGCTGCTCCGCCAGGATGCGGCTGTCCTCGATGTGCTCTTCAAATCCCTCTGAAACAAGGAAATAGTCGATGCGCCACCCTGCGTTCCGCTCGCGGGCTCGCGCCCGATACGACCACCAGCTGTAGGCCTCCGCTTTATCCGGGTAGAGGTAACGGAAGGAATCAACAAAACCGGAGGCGAGAAGCTCACGCATCTTACCGCGCTCCTCATCGGAAAAGCCCGCGTTGCCGTGATTGGTCTTCGGGTTTTTGAGATCAATCTCTTCCTTCGCCACGTTGAAATCCCCGGTCACGATGACCGGCTTTTTCTCCTTCAGCGCTCCGAGATAAGCGCGAAAATCGTCCTCCCACTCCATCCGGTAGGCAATCCGGCGCAGGCCGTCCTGCGCATTCGGCACATACACGCAGACGAGATAATAATCCTCATATTCCAGCGTGATCGCGCGCCCCTCGTCATCGTGTTTTCCCTCCATACCAAGGTCATAGGAGACAGCGAGCGGCTTCTCCTTCGTCAGCACCGCGGTACCGGAATAGCCCTTCTTTACCGCGCTGTTCCAGTACAGCTCATAGTCAGGAAAGCGGAAATCCGCCTGTTCCGGCTGCATCTTCGTCTCCTGCAGGCACAGCACATCCGGCTGCTCCTTCTCAAGGAATTCCATAAAGCCCTTATTCATGCAGGCGCGCAGCCCGTTGACATTCCAGGAATAGAGTCGTTTCATCATAAGTCTATTTCTCCTTCTTCTGTGAGAAACGCCAGGCCGTCTCCAGAGTGCCGTACAGCGCGACCGACGCGATCACGTCCAGAATCGAGTGCTGCTTCGTGAAAACGGTCGAGGCGATGATCGACACAGAAAGTACGCGGCCAAGCAGGATGCCTGCACGCGGCAGCTGCCCCGCCTGCATCTCCAGCGTCCCCTGAAATACCATCGTCACATAGGCGTGCATGCTCGGGAAAACACTCTGCGGCGTATCGACGGTCTGCACGAATTTCATCAGCCGGCCACTCAGTTTCTCGGAATTATAAGTAATACTGTCACGGAAATCCAGCCCGGTCGGCCAGATATAGGTGATCAGGATGAACAGGTTCATGCCCATCGAGAGCACTTTCAGTGCCTTCTTGTAATCCTCGTCCGAGAGGTTTTTCAGAGCCAGGAACACGCACACGATAATATAGGGGAACCAGCTCAGGTAAGGATAGATAAACTGCGGCACATGCGGGATCTTATCGTCCAGCCTGCTGTGCACAAGATGTACCTTCTTGTGCGGCCGCACCTCCAGGAACACAAACAGCGCCATGTAAACAACAAACCAGATCGCGACCGGAATCAGCTTTCTTCTTTTGATAAATGTCTTTACGTTTTCTATCATACGTTAAATACACTTCCTCCTATGAATTCCCGCAAAATCGAGTTATTCGGAACCAGATTGCTGTCGACCCCCTGGAAATAATTCAGGAATTTCAACAGACGCTTCGCTTCCGTGTACTCCGGTTCGCCCGGCTGGATGCCGAAGAGCAGCGGCTCCGCTTACTTCTTGATCACGGCCAGCTCATAGATCAGCGCCGAGTTGAACACCACATCGGCGTCCTCATGATATGGAAAAATATTTTCGTCCTCGCCACGGCGCACCGACGGCCACATCGCGATCGTCTTCTTCGCAGAAGTGCCGCGCGTGCGCGCGTCCCGCACCATCCGGCGAACCATCCGTCCGTCTGTCGTTGCGATCCGGTTATGTTCGTCGACGTTAAGCTGTGTCAGCGCGCTCACATAAATTTTGAACTTGCTCTCCTTCGGAAGCGAGTAAGAGAGCCTGTCGTTCAGGCAGTGGATACCCTCGATCACGAGTACTTCGTCGTCGTGCAGCCGCAGAAGGTTACCCTTGTACTCCTTCTTTCCTGTCACGAAATTGAAGGTCGGCATTGAGACTTCCTCACCGCGCAGGAGTGCGCTCATCTGCTCGTTGAACAGTGTGATGTCCATTGCGCCGAGACACTCGAAATTGAACTGTCCGTTCTCATCCTTCGGCGTATCGTCCCTCTCCACGAAATAATTGTCCACCGCGATCGGATGCGGCTTCAGGCCATGTGCAAGCAGCTGAATCGACAGGCGGTGGGAAAAGCTCGTCTTGCCTGAGGAGGAAGGACCCGCAATCATGATCAGCTTTCGATCCTGCCGCTCCGCGATCTGCTCTGCGATATTTCCAATCTCCTTCTCCATCAGCGCCTCCTGCGCCAGGATGATATCCGTCATATTCCCATCCGCAATCTGCGCGTTCAGCGCGCCGACCGTCGGCGCCTCAAGCAGCTCACTCCACTGACTGGAGCGCTTCAGCACCTGAAACAGCTTCCTCTGCGGACGGAATTCGGCGAACGTATCCGGTGTCTTCTTCGGTGGGAAATCGAGCACAAAGCCCTCGTCCCAGGCGAGCAGCCGGAAATATTTCAGATACCCCGTATCGGGCAGCATGTATCCATAGTAATAATCCTCAAAACCGTCCAGCAGATATACATTTACCGACGAGCTCCTGCGGAAACGGAACAGCCGCGCCTTATCCAGCATTCCATGCCGCGTGAAATGCTCAATCGCCTCCTCGACGGAAATACTCTTCTTCACGAACGGAAGCCTCAGCGCCACCAGTTCCTCCATCCGCGTCTGCACGGTATGCAGGAACTCCTCGTCCACCGGGTGATTTCTGCTCGTACAATAATAACCGTCGCCGAGAGAAAAGCAGACCCGGATGCCGTTCACTGCCTCCTGTCCCGCCACGTCGTAAACCGCCTTTAAAAGCAGCAGCGTTGCACTGCGCCGATAGGTCTTGAAACCGTCCGCACTGGCCGTCGTCAGGAATTCGACACATGCCCCCTCCTTCACCGGCCGGAACAGTTCCCGCATCTTGCTGCCGTTTTCAAGGACAAGCACAATATCGTTACTGTAATTCTTCTGATACTGCCTGGTAAGTTCCA
>JAJPZP010000263.1:0-1795 GCA_021204285.1 Lachnospiraceae bacterium
GTATTTCCACTGTCGTGTGGGGTGCCCTGTTCGGCGGATATTTCGGTGATCTGATCAATGTGGTGTCGAGAACGTTCTTCGGGCATGAGGTGAGTATCCCGGCTCTCTGGTTTGTCCCGCTGGAGGATCCAATGAGGCTGCTTCTCTATGTGATGGGGATCGGCGTGGTACATCTCTTCGTCGGACATGGGATCATGGGCTATATGAGGCTGAGGGAAAAACGCTATCTCGATTTTGTGTGCGATTGTCTGCTCTGGTATATCTTCCTGCTTGGCCTGCTCGGAATTCTGCTTCCGACGGAACTGTTCGCGGGAATCGCGGGAACACAGTTTATATTCCCGGCGGCGGTCAATACTGCGGCAAAGTGGTTCACCATCATAGGTCTGGTCGGACTCCTGCTGATGTCGGGACGTTCGAATAAAAACCCGGTGCTGCGTGTCCTGCTGGGCGCGTATGATATTTACAATGTGACAAGCTGGCTGAGCGACGTGCTGTCTTACTCGCGTCTGCTGGCGCTCGGTCTTGCTACCGGCGTTATCGCGCAGGTCGTGAACCAGATGGGCAGTATGGCCGGCGGCGGCTTTGTGGGGGCGATCGTCTTTATCATTGTGTTCCTCATCGGGCACTCGCTGAACCTGGCGATCAATCTGCTGGGAGCCTATGTGCATACAAGCCGTCTGCAGTATGTAGAGTTTTTCGGAAAATTCTACGAGGGCGGAGGCAGGCCGTTTGAACCGTTCAATTTTAAAACTAAATATGTAGATATTAAGGAGGAAAATGAATTATGTTAGAAGCTATCAGTGGTAATGGTTGGGCAATTCTGGGCGCGGCTCTTGCAGCTGGTCTTGCCGGCTGCGGATCCGGTCTTGGCGTTGGCATTGCAGGTCAGGCTGCGGCCGGAGTCGTGAGTGAAGATCCGAACAAATTTGCGCAGGTGCTGGTTCTCCAGCTGCTTCCGGGCACACAGGGCATTTACGGTCTGCTGGTCGCATTCATCACCCTTTCAAAGATCGGACTTCTGGGTGGAGGTCTTGTGGATCTCGCAGCTGCAGACGGCTTCATGATCTTTGCGGCATGCCTTCCGATCGCGATTGCAGGTCTTGGTTCTGCTATTGCACAGGGAAGATGCTCCGCGGCTTCGATTGGCATCATCGTGAAGAAACCGGATCAGTTCGGTAAAGCCATGATCTTCCCGGCCATGGTCGAGACCTACGCGATCCTGTCACTGCTGGTCTCCATTCTTGCGATCACGAGTCTGTAGGAACCGGTCGGTAGTCGGTACACAGTGGGAAATTGTAAGAATGAGAGGAGAGCTTTAGAATGACCGGATTGGAAAAAATCACAGGCCAGATTCAGGAAGAAGCGAATGCCTCGGCTGCAGAGCGAGTGGAGGAGGCGCGGAAAGAAGCGGACGCGATCATTGCGGAAGCGGAAGCTGCGTGCCGGACCATGGAAGCAGAAGGCGCAGAAAAAGACGCCGCATTGCAGAAAACATATGAGAGCCGCGTGAAATCTTCGGCGGAACAGCAGCGTCGCAGGGCGCTTCTGAAGACGAAGCAGGAAATTATCGCGGAGGTCATAGATCAGGCTTATGTGACGCTGAGAGATGAAGACGTCACGGCTTATTTCCTGACGATGGAAAAGATATTGAAGACTTACGTGCTGGCGGAGGACGGGGAAATCTATTTTTCTGCCGCGGATCTTGCCAGGATGCCGGCGGATTTTGAAGGAAAAATCAAGTCGGCCGCGAAGGAGAAGGGCGGAAGCCTGGTTCTGAAAAAAGAGCCGAAGGAAA
>JAJPZP010000263.1:1805-9856 GCA_021204285.1 Lachnospiraceae bacterium
TTTTGTTCTCGTCTATGGAGGCGTGGAAGAAAACTGTACGCTGAAAGCATTGTTTGACGCGAAGAAAGATGAGCTTCAGGATAAAGTAAACGGGATCCTGTTTTCGTAGAAGCCGGTTCGCAAGTAAAGGAGGGTTATCATGTCTGATACACAGTATACCTATGCGGTTGCGCGAACCCGTGCTTTGGAGACGACTCTGTTTTCTTCTGCCACGCTCGACCAGTTGATGGCATGTAAGGATTATGACGCATGCCTTCAGTTTATCCTGGACAAGGGCTGGGGCGGTGAGGATGTCCCGCGGGACGCCGATGCGATTCTGGCCAGCGAAGAGAGCAAGATATGGGAACGGATCCGGGAGATGGGTGTGGACATGAAGGTATTTGATGTCCTGTCCTATACCAATCTGTACCACAATCTGAAGGCAGCAGTCAAGGAAGCCTATACCGGAAAGAGCAGTGCGAATATTTATTATAAGAATACGGCTGTATCCGGGGAGGATATGGCACGTATTGTCAGAGAGCATGATTACAAAGAGCTGCCGCTTGGCATGCAGAAGGCCGCGGAGGAGGCAATGGACACGTTGCTCCATACGGGCGACGGGCAGCTCTGTGATGTGATCATCGATCGGGCGACGATGGCCGCAATTATGAAGGCAGGTAGGGAGTCTTCCGATGATATTATCCGGAAATACGCGGAATTCATTGTGGCGGAGGCGAATATTAAGATCGCGGTTCGCGGCGCGAAGACCGGGAAGACGCTGGAATTTCTGCTGCGCGCCATGACAGACTGCCCCGGTATGAATGTGGAGCAGCTGGCGCACGCGGCGGCTTCGGGACCGGATGCCGTGCTGGAATATCTGGAGTCCGGCAGCTATGCGGAAGCAGCGGAGGCGCTCAGGGTATCTCAGTCTGCGTTCGAGAGATGGTGCGACAACCGTCTGATTGAGATCATCCGGCCTGAAAAGTACAAGGCATTCTCAGTCGGACCGTTGGTAGCGTATATCATTGCACGGGAAAATGAAATTAAAACGGTGAGAATCATACTGACCGGCAAACAGAACGGTCTGCCGGATGATTCGATACGGGAAAGGGTAAGGGAAATGTATGTATAAAGTAGCGGTAGTCGGAGCTTACGACAGCATTTATGGCTTCGCGGCGCTGGGACTGGATACATTTCCGGTATCCGACGTCCAGGAAGGAGAGCATTTGCTGCGGAGGCTGGCGGAGGGTGATTATGCGGTGATTTATATCACGGAAGCCCTGGCCGCCGATCTGGGGCATGAGCTGAACAGGTACCGGGAGCAGGTGCTTCCGGCAATTATCCAGATACCGGGTGTCTCCGGAAATACAGGCGCCGGCGTCGAGGGTGTAAAGAAGACTGTCGAGCAGGCGGTCGGCTCCGATATATTATTCGGAGACAATCAATGAGAGAGAGGGTGAATCCATTCAATGAGTAGAGGCACGATTAAGAAGGTGGCCGGCCCGCTGGTCATCGCGTCGGGGATGCGCGATGCGAATATGTACGACGTGGTGCGTGTCAGCGAGCAGCGTCTGATCGGTGAGATCATCGAGATGCACGGGGATGAGGCGTCGATTCAGGTTTACGAAGAGACTTCCGGCCTTGGACCCGGCGAACCGGTGGAGTCCACGGAGATGCCATTGTCCGTGGAGCTGGGGCCTGGCCTGATCACCAGTATTTATGATGGTATCCAGCGTCCGCTGGACGATATTATGAAGATTTCCGGCAACAACCTGAAGCGCGGCGTGGAGGTTCCTGCCCTGAAGCGTGATCGGAAATGGAATTTTGTTCCGACAGCAAAGGTCGGGGATGAGGTTGAGGCTGGAGATATTATCGGTACAGTGCAGGAGACCGCGGTTGTCGAGCAGCGTATTATGATTCCCTACGGTGTCAGGGGTACGATCAAGGAGATCAGATCCGGCGAGTTCACCGTGGAGGAAGTGGTGGCGGTTGTTACCACGGAAGATGGTGACAAAGAGATCACGCTGATGCAGAAGTGGCCGGTCCGCAGAGGCCGTCCTTACAAAGAAAAACTCAATCCGAGCATGCCGCTGATCACCGGACAGCGCGTTATCGACATGTTCTTCCCGATCGCGAAGGGCGGCATCGCGGCTGTGCCGGGACCCTTCGGAAGCGGCAAGACCGTGATCCAGCACCAGCTCGCGAAGTGGGCGGAGGCGGAGATCGTCGTTTACATTGGCTGCGGTGAGCGCGGAAATGAGATGACCGACGTTCTGAATGAGTTCCCGGAGCTGAAGGATCCGAAGACTGGCAAGTCACTGATGGAGCGGACCGTGCTGATCGCGAATACCTCCGACATGCCGGTGGCGGCCCGTGAGGCTTCTATCTATACCGGTATCACGATCGCGGAGTATTTCCGCGACATGGGTTATTCCGTTGCGCTGATGGCCGACTCGACGTCCCGCTGGGCTGAGGCTCTGCGTGAGATGTCCGGACGTCTGGAGGAGATGCCTGGTGAGGAAGGTTATCCGGCATACTTGGGTTCCCGTCTGGCGCAGTTCTACGAGCGCGCCGGCCATGTGGTGAATCTTGGAAAAGATGGCAGAGAAGGCGCACTGTCGGTTATCGGAGCTGTGTCTCCGCCAGGCGGTGATATTTCCGAGCCGGTTTCCCAGGCGACGCTTCGTATTGTGAAGGTGTACTGGGGACTTGATTCCAATCTTGCCTATAAGCGTCATTTCCCGGCGATCAACTGGCTGACCAGTTATTCGCTGTACCTGGATAATATTTCCGGGTGGTTTGACAAGAATGTTTCGGAAGACTGGATGAAGGGACGTCAGGAGATGATGTCGCTTCTGCAGGACGAGTCGGAACTCGATGAGATTGTGCAGATGGTCGGTATGGACGCGCTGTCCGCACCGGATCGTCTGAAGATGGAGGCGGCGCGCTCGATTCGTGAGGACTTCCTGCACCAGAACTCCTTCCACGAGGTGGACACTTATACCTCACTGAACAAGCAGCTTCTGATGATGAAGCTCGTGCTCGCCTATTACGACCAGTCCAAAGAGGCGCTGGAAAATGGCGCAAGCCTGCAGGGCCTGATCGACCTGCCGGTTCGCGAGCAGATCGGCCGTTATAAATACATGGTTGAGTCCGACATCGAGGAAGCTTATGAAAAGATTCTCGCAGAGCTCGGCTCGGAGATCAAAGAAGTATGCGGAAGGGAGGACTTCTAAATGCCAAAGGAATATAGAACAATTCAGGAAGTAGCCGGACCGCTGATGCTGGTGAAGGGCGTCGAGGGCGTCACCTACAATGAGCTCGGGGAGATTGAGCTGGCGAACGGCGAGACCCGGCGCTGCAAGGTTCTGGAAGTCAACGGAACGGATGCGATGGTACAGCTCTTCGAGAGCTCGACCGGTATCAACCTTTCCAACAGTAAAGTGCGTTTCCTCGGGCGCTGCATGGAGCTCGGCGTATCGGAGGATATGCTTGGACGCGTCTTCGATGGTATGGGTCGTCCTGCGGACGGTGGTCCGGAGATCCTGCCTGACAAGCGCATGGATGTCAATGGCCTGCCGATGAACCCGGCGGCCAGAAGCTACCCGAACGAGTTTATCGAGACAGGTATCTCTGCAATCGACGGACTGAACACACTGGTTCGTGGCCAGAAGCTGCCGATCTTTTCCATGTCCGGTCTGCCGCACGCACAGCTCGCGGCGCAGATCGCCAGACAGGCGAAGGTTCGCGGTAAAGATGAGAAATTCGCCGTGGTCTTCGCAGCCATGGGTATCACTTTTGAGGAGTCGAACTTCTTCGTGGAGAGCTTCAAGGAGACCGGCGCCATTGACCGTACGGTGCTTTTCGTCAACCTGGCGAATGACCCGGCTGTTGAGCGTGTCGCGACCCCGAAGATGGCACTGACCGCCGCTGAGTACCTTGCTTTTGAGAAGGATATGCACGTGCTTGTCATCCTGACGGATATCACGAACTATGCGGACGCGCTGCGTGAGATTTCTGCCGCGCAGAAGGAAGTACCGGGCCGTCGTGGTTACCCGGGCTATATGTATACAGACCTTGCGCAGATGTACGAGCGCGCAGGACGCCAGAAGGGCAAGAATGGTTCGATCACGATGATCCCGATCCTGACGATGCCTGAAGACGACAAGACGCATCCGATCCCTGACCTGACCGGTTACATCACCGAGGGTCAGATCATTCTGAGCCGCGATCTGTACCGCAAGGGCATTAATCCGCCGATCGATGTGCTGCCGAGTCTGTCCCGTCTGAAGGATAAGGGTATCGGCGAGGGCAAGACCCGTGCGGATCACTCCAATACGCTGAACCAGCTGTTTGCGGCTTATGCGCGAGGCAAGGATGCGAAGGAGCTGATGACAATCCTGGGTGAGGCGGCGTTGTCCGATATCGACCTGATTTACGCAAAATTTGCGGATGAGTTTGAAAAGCAGTATGTTTCCCAGGGATTCCAGACGGATCGCAGTATTGAAGAGACTCTGGATATCGGCTGGAAGCTTCTGTCCATTTTGCCGAGAAGCGAGCTGAAGCGTATCGACGATAAGTATCTGGATCAGTACTACGGAAAGTAGGGGTGAGAGCACATGGCATCTACACAGGTGAATCCGACCCGCATGGAGCTGACGAAGCAGAAGAAAAAGCTTGCGACAGCTACCAAGGGGCATAAGCTTCTGAAAGACAAGCGGGATGAGTTGATGCGGCAGTTCCTCGACCTTGTCCGTGAAAATATGGCTCTCCGCCTGAAGGTGGAGGCTGGTATTAAGGCGGCGAACCAGAACTTTGTTATCGCCCGGGCGGCCATGTCCGAGGAGACTTTGCATACTGCGCTGATGGCGCCGAAGCAGGAGGTATACCTCGAGTCTTCCAGGAAGAACGTCATGAGCGTTGAGATCCCGGCTTTCGAGTATAAGACCAGGACCGCTGATGAGAATGATATCTATTCCTATGGCTTTGCATTCACGTCCGGTGATCTGGACGATGCGGTGAAGTCTCTGGCGGATATTCTGCCGGATATGCTGCGGCTGGCGGAGACGGAAAAGGCCTGCCAGCTCATGGCGGCTGAGATCGAGAAGACCCGTCGTCGCGTGAACGCGCTGGAGCATGTTATCATTCCGGAAGCACAGGCGAATATCAAGTACATTTCGATGAAGCTGGATGAGAATGAGCGCTCGACGCAGATCCGGCTCATGAAGGTCAAGGATATGATGCTCGAAGAAACGCATCACTACTCAGAGAAAGAGGCCGGCTATGCCGTGCCGGTTGGCTGAAAACAGTCAGTCAGAAGACAGACCGCCGTCGGGGCGTAAGCTCCGGCGGCGTTTTTTTGCATGAAATATCTCCGCTTCACATAAGATAAAACAAACCGTATGAATGGGGGAAGCTGTATGAGGAAGTATTGTCTGTTGCTCCTGTCTGTTCTGCTGCTGGTCGGATGCGGAGTAGAGACGCAGAGTAGTGAGAAACTGGAAGATCTGGATTTTACCGTGCTGGATACAGAGAAGATTCCGGAAGAACTGCGAAATGTGCTGGAAGAGAAGAAGAGCGAGCCCTTTCAGGTGACCTATGAGGATGATGGATATCTCTATATCTGCATTGGTTATGGGGAGCAGGAGACAAGCGGTTACAGTATCGCGGTGCAGGATCTATACCTGACAGAGACCGCGATCTGCGTGGACACGGAACTGCTGGGTCCCGGAAATGACGAGAACGCCGCTCCGTCAGTAAGCTGCCCATATATCGTGCTGAAGCTGGAATATCTTGACAAATCTGTGATTTTTGAGTAGGAAAGGCAGGGATATAAAATGGAACTGGAACGCAGTTACAGGAATCTGGTGCGTCGGAAGGGAAAGGCAGTCAGTCAGACGACATTGGAGGAGGATCTGAATGTGCCGGATCAGAAACCGGACATTTTCCGGATTGTGCATCGGCAGGGGGAATTTCGTCCTGATGAGACCCGGATTGAGGAAGGAAAAGTGAAGGCACGTGGTATTTTTCTGTACCGGATTCTGTACATTGGCGAGAATCACGACCGGACGGCGGAAATACTGGAAGGGAGTATACCGGTAGATGAGACGATATTCCTGAATGAGCTGGAGGAAGGGGATATTCTGGACTTTACATGGAGTATTGAGGATCTGCACGCTTCCGCCATTCATTCCCGCAAAGCCAATCTGAAGTGTGTGCTGGAATTTACGGCAGAGGCCTTCCGTGAGCGGCCGGTTCCGTTGGCTCTGCAGCCGGAGGAACAATCGGATCTGTACTGCAAAACTGACACGGTTCGGCTCCAGCAGGAGCTTATACATAAAAAGGATACATTGCGTGTGCGTGAAGATCTGAACCTGCCGCCCGGGAAGCCCAATATCCGGCGTATTATCTGGAGAGAGACGCGGCTTCAGGGAACGGAACTGCGGCAGGAAGAGGGGCGCCTGACGGTAAAGGGGGAACTGAATGTGTTTTTCCTCTATGAGAGCGATCTGGATGATGGACGGATTCAGTGGATGGAGCAGAGTGTTTCTTTTCGAAATGAGCTGGAATGCGAGGAATGCCATGTTCAGATAAGCGGCTGCGGGACGGTCTCGCTTCAGCGCTGTGATATGGAGTTACAACCGGATTATGACGGAGAACCGCGGATGATTCGTGTCGACGCGGTGCTTGATCTGTTGCTGCGATATTTTGAAGATCAGGATTGCGAGGTTCTGAGTGATGCCTACAGCCTGTCACGGGATATGATTTCCAAGAGGCGGACCTATGACTGGGAATACGTGAGTCGGGTGGCCGATTCCCGGACGCGGACATCCGGACGTATGAAAATTGGAGAAACGGAACCGAAACTGCTGCAGGTGCTGGCAAGCGGCGCTGATCTTCACATGGATTATACGGAACGGAACCGGCAGGGACTGCTGACACAGGGAACGTTGGAACTCTGGGTGCTCTATGCCGCTGAGGATGACAGTCAGCCGTTGGCCTGTGTGTCGAGGTCCTTTCCGTTTGAGCACACGATAGAGCTGCCGGATACAGAGGAGCAGGAGGAGACGCAGATAAAACTGGGGCTTGATCAGCTCACCGTCAGTATGCTGGACGCACAGGAGCTGGAGATGAAAGCAGTGATTCAGATGCAGGCACTGTTTTCTCATCCGGAGTCGCTATGTCTTCTGGAAGGGCTGGAAGAAGAAGCACTGGACAGGGAGCGCGTGAAAAAGCTGCCCGGTATGGTCATCCATATTGTGCAGCCGGGAGAGAGCCTGTGGGAGATTGCGAAAAGTCATGCTGCGACCTGCCGCGGCGTAGCGGAGCTGAACGGACTGGGTGAAGGAGAGCCGGAACCGGGCAGCAAGCTTTTGCTTGTAAAGGGAATGACTGATATGGTATCATAGCTTTCAAAGAGACGATGCGGAGGAAGTATGAGGGACAAAATACAGCTGAAAGCGCTTGCGAAAATAAACCTGGGACTGGATGTGCTGCGCAGACGGGAGGACGGTTATCATGAGGTAAAGATGCTCATGCAGACGGTTACGCTGCATGATGAACTGGAATTGCAGAGGATAAGAGAACCGGGGATACGGGTGGAGACGAACCTGCCCTACCTGCCGACGAATGAAAACAATCTGGTCTACAAGGCAGCGAAGCTGTTGATGGATGAGTTTGATATCCGGGGCGGTCTCGCGATCCGTCTCACCAAACGGATACCGGTGGCTGCCGGCATGGCGGGCGGAAGCGCAGACGGGGCGGCTGTCCTGTGGGGCGTGAACCAGATGTACGGTCTGGGGCTTTCGCGGGAGGCGTTGATGGAGCGCGGCGTTCAGCTTGGAGCGGATGTTCCTTATTGTGTGATGCGGGGAACTGCGCTTGCGGAGGGCATCGGCGAGAGGCTGAAGCCGCTGCCGTCTATGCCGCACTGTACGATCCTGATTGCGAAACCGGGCGTCAATGTGTCAACCCGCTTCGTCTATGAGAATCTTCATGCGAACGAGCTGCACCCGGAGCAGCACCCGGACGTGGATGCCATGATCGAGGCGCTGGAGCGGGGAGACCTGCAG
>JAJPZP010000263.1:9866-18910 GCA_021204285.1 Lachnospiraceae bacterium
ACCTGCAGCTTCTCGCCTCCCGCATGGGAAATGTGCTTGAGAGCGTGACAGAGCCTCTGTACCCGGCGATCGGCGGCATTAAGCAGTGTATGCTGGAGAATGGGGTGCTCGGCGCGCTGATGAGCGGCAGCGGACCGACGGTGTTTGGAATTTTCGCGACGCGCCCGGCGGCCCGCAGCGCTTTCGCGGCGATCAGAAGCGCCGGGCTGGCGAAACAGGTTTATCTTGTCACACCGTATAATATCCACAGACAGCAGATATAGGAAGCGCAGGACGTGGGAAGGGCGGAGGAAACGGCGCTCCTTATGAGGTATGAAGGCGTGTCTTACTGGCGATACTCTGGATAGAAGCTGGAAAGAGGATGCCATTAATGAGACGAAAAATACTACTGCTGCTGTTGGTGCTGAGTCTGAACCTCAGTGTTATCTTTGCGGGACACATATGTGGACAGGGCAACATGGAAACAGGGGAAGGGAAGGCGATGGCCTGGTGGACGCTGCTCTATGAGCGCCCCAATCCGGAGCGCCTGCCGGTGAAGGTGAAATTCTGGCTGGCGTCAAAATGACGTATGGAGGATGGATTTCCGGTGATATGGTGGATTTTTGCAGATCGCAGGTTTGATGGTAAGGGTTGAGTGAGCGAAAGATGACTAAAGAGGTGAAAGTGACCATCTCCGGTCTCCACTTTGCGGAGGACGGACAGCAGGAGCTCGAGATGGCCTATGATGGGGAATATTACGAGAAAAACGGAGTGCATTACCTGTTTTTCAATGAATTGCAGGAGGGCTTCGAGGAGCCGGTGCGCAACCGCTACACAATGACAGCAGAGAGCCTGGAAGTCCGCAGAAGCGGTCCGGTTTCGGCAAATCTTCACTTTCGGGAAGGAGAACGCAGGCAGAGTACCTATCAGGTTCCATGGGGGAGCCTGAACGCTGCTTTCGACACCTCGCGCGTGCGGCTTGCTGTGCGGAAGGACAGGCTTGAGATGCAGGTAGTCTACCGGCTGAACCTGGATGGAGAGGAACAGGCTGAGTGTGACATCCGGGTGCGTGTGGAAGAACGGAAGAAAACCGGAATGTAAAAGAACAAAGGAGATGTTTGACATGTCTGTTGAAAAGGTAAAAGCATATTTTGCGAAGTATGGGATGGAAGACCGTGTGATGGAGATGAATCACTCCAGCGCGACGGTGGAACTGGCGGCAGAAGCTCTGGGCTGTGAGCCGTGCCGGATCGCCAAGACGATGTCGTTCCTGCTGGGAGACCGCGCGATCCTGATTGTGGCGGCAGGCGACGCGAGGGTGGATAACAGAAAGTATAAGGCGCAGTTTCAGACAAAGGCGAAAATGATTCCCCGCGACGAGGTAGAGGAATGGATCGGACATGCGCCGGGAGGTGTCTGTCCTTTTGCAACGAAAGAAGGCGTGACAGTCTATCTGGATGAATCCCTGAAACGCTTTGACCTCGTCTATCCGGCGGCGGGCAGCAGCAACAGCGCCATCGGACTGAACCTGGAGGAACTGGAACAGTATTCAGGTGCTGTCGGCTGGATTGATGTCTGCCGGTATTGAAATCGCTTCGTGAGTGGAAAAACCGGAACAGAATTCCTGTAAATCCGCTTTGAGTTTTTCGTAGCGCAGGCGCTTTTCCTCTCTGGAAAAGTGTACTTCTCTTGACTGCAATGGATTATCTGTGTAGTCCAGAGCTTCGTCTCTGAACTGCTCGCTGGTCAGATCGAAAACGAGGTCTCCGATCACGTTGTAGCAGTGGCAGTTTCCGCCCGGCCGTGGGATCCCATAGACCTCGCCGCCGAAAATATCCTGTGCCAGAAACGCTGTGATGGAGCACTGTCCCAGCGTTTTGTTTCCCGGCGTCCAGCCTGCGCGCAGTCTGGGCGCGCAGGTGTCCGCGCACCAGATTCCTGAGAGCGCATCATATAAATCCCGCGGGTTTCGAATGCCTGGATATTCGTCTGTGATCGCGGGAACCGTCGCATTTTCCCAGCCGTAAAAATGATAGTGTTCTGACATGGCCTTGCCTTCCTCCTCAGAACAGTATAGCACAGAAAGTGTCAGCTACCAATTGATTTTGACAACCGCTCGAATTATAATGAAAATATAGTTTTAAAAGTCGCAGGCATGATAACTGCAGTGAGGAGGAAAACAAAATGAATCAGATGCTTCAGACCATTATGGAGCGCCGCTCTACACGGAAATATAATGAAAAGCCGGTTTCGGAAGAGCAGCTTTCCGACATTGTGGAGGCCGGGCGTTTCGCACCGACCGGAGGCAACAGCCAGACGGTGCATTTTGTCGTGATTACGAATGCGGAGATCCGGAAGGAGCTGCGCGGGCTGGTCAAGGATGCTTTTGCCCGGATGGAGCTTCAGGAGGGACAATATGCCAGTATTCAGAACGCTATCAGGCTGTCCAAACGCGGAACCTATGCATTTGATTACCATGCGCCGATCCTGATCGTGGTGGCAAACAGGAAGGGATATCCCAATGCGATGGCGGACTCTGCCTGCGCGCTGCAGAACATGATGCTGGAGGCGGAGAGCCTGGGGGTTGGTTCCTGTTGGATCAATCAGCTGCACTGGCTGGATGAGAATCCGACGATTCGTGAATTTTTAAAGCCGCTGGGAATCAGCGGGGAAGAAACAATATGTGGAGCTCTGGCGTTGGGAAATTACGATGAAAAGCAGGCGGTAAAACCCAGAACCGGGATGAAAGCAGACTATATCAGATGACGCAGAGGGAAAAAGAGGAAAAGCCCGTGGAGGAACACCTGCCGGAAAAGGTGATTTTCATGAACATGTGCATGCTGTGCGATGGAGATCTGGTGCTGGCGCTTGACAAAACAGGAAGCAGCTACAGCGGGACTACTTTTCCCGGCGGACACGTGGAGGCCGGTGAGACATTCGCGGATGCAGTTGTCCGGGAGATGAAGGAAGAGACGGGACTGACGATTTATCATCCGATTCTGAAAGGAATTTATCACTGGTACCGGGACGGATTCCATAATATCGGCCTGCTCTATCGCGCGGAGTCTTATGAAGGGGAGCTGAAAAGCTCGGAAGAGGGCCGTGTTTACTGGATTTCCAGAGAGGAATATGAGAAAAAAGAGCTGGCCGGCGGGATGTGTCAGGTTCTGCGGATCATGGACGATGAGAACCTGACAGAATGCTTTGAGGAATTGCAGCCGGACGGCAGCTATCTGGAACAGCTGTTCTGAGGAGGGGCTGATACGTATGGTTTTTTCGGAAGAAACGATGCTTTATCATTACACGGATTTTTCAGCACTGGACGGGATACTGAGCAATTCGGAACTGCGGCTGAACAATGTCCTGAATATGAATGACGCCTCGGAGATGCTCCTGTTTATGAACGGCCTTTGCAAAGCGGTTTCGGAGAAATTCCGGGCGGATGGAGACGCAGAGAGGGCGGCATGGACGGAAAAGATCTTTTCCGAGGAAAAAGAGAAGGAATTCGTTTATTCCGCGTATGCGGCCTGTTTTTCCTGTTACCGGGATGACGCGGCTCAGTGGGAGCGTTACGCGAACCGGGGCAGGGGCGTCTGCATCGCGTTTCGGGGCGATGCGCTTCATAAAATGGCAGTAGAACCACTTTCCCTGGAAACGGTATTTTATCAGGATGATGTGCGTGGACATGAGCTGGTGGAGGCCCTGTACCGGAAAATCAGGCAGAATGAAAAGCCATTTCTCATGACGTCCGGGATCAGGGAAAGTCTGAACCACGCCTGGGCGGCATCTGCGGCCTTCAAACATCCGTCTTTTGCCAGCGAAAATGAGGTTCGGCTGGTCGTTTCCCCCTTCGAGCAGGGCTTCTTTGATGTGAAGCCCCGTTATCATATTATGAAGGAACGTATTAAGAAATATTACCCGGTAGATCTGGAGAAGATGTGCCAGGTGGCGGGCACCTGTCTGGAAGACGTACTTGTCGAGCTGATTATAGGGCCGGAATCCACACAGTCGATCCCGGTTTTGCAGGATTATCTGCATGACTACGGATATGGGAAACTGGCGGAGCGTGTCACGCGCTCGGCCTGTCCGCTGAGAGAGAGACTCTGAGGTACAGGATGCAGGAAATACTGGAGCTTCTGGAAAAATACGGAATGAGCTTAAGAGTGGTAAGAAGCAATAGAAAGTCCATCGCC
Organism: Lachnospiraceae bacterium; assembly: GCA_021204285.1. Classification (GTDB taxonomy): domain Bacteria; phylum Bacillota; class Clostridia; order Lachnospirales; family Lachnospiraceae; genus Hominiventricola. Next base: position 14,039 of record JAJPZP010000263.1, read on the forward strand.
ATTCAGGTGGCGCCGGAGGGTGTCATTGTCCGGGCGCCGCATCGGATGTCAGACAGGGCGGTCAGACGCTATGTGGAGAAACACGGCGACTGGCTGCGGGAGCATCTGCTCAAAATGGATGAGATGATAAAGAACCGGCCGCCGATCGAAAAGCTTAGCACGGAGGAGATCCATGAGCTGGCGGATCAGGCGCTGAAGGTCATTCCGGGACGTGTGAAATATTATGCGCCACTGGTCGGTGTCACCTATGGGAGGATTACGATTCGTAACCAGAGAACGCGCTGGGGGAGCTGCAGCGCAAAAGGAAATCTGAATTTTAACTGCCTTCTCATGCTGGCGCCGCCGGAAGTGCTCGACAGCGTGGTGGTGCACGAACTGTGTCATCGGAAGCATATGAATCACTCCAAAGAATTTTATGCGGAGGTGCGGCGGGTGTATCCGGATTATGACTGTTGCAACAGATGGCTGAAAGAGCATGGGAATGAACTGATGCGGAGAATGACGGGTTGAATAGTTTTAACATTTGAAAAAGGGTGAAGCGTATGGAAATTGTGGAGATGCTTGATGAGGTTAAAAGAAGAGCGCAGAAGGATGCGAAGCTTCGGGAGGAATTTCTTCAGACAAGAGAGCAGGAAAATCCGCTCTCGGCTTTCTGCGCAAAGTGCCGGGAACTCGGGTATCTGGTGTATGAGATGGATGTCATCGCGGCGGGGGAGGAGTTTTACGCGGCGATGAAACGAAGTACGAACGGGGGAGGGGAAAATTCTCCGATGCTCGAAGCGGAAGATGATTTTTATGAATTGTTTTTTGCGTGTCTGTAAGATTGAGATCATAGTGAAGAAAACGCAACTATTCGGGATTCCCGAATGGTTCAAAGGGAAGGAAGCGGAAACTACAAATGTTTTTTCTGTATATGCTTAAGATAATTTTTCCTGAAAGCGCGGGCATTATCAAAGAATTCTATTTCTGAAACAGAGAGGTTTCCCGCCTGTAATTTTTCAGATAGTAGTTCCAGTGTGCAGATCAAATCAGCGACCTGAAAAAGCTTATAATCGACTGGTTTCACCTTGCGAAATTCAATATGTGTGTAGAGCGTATTGAACACGGAGGTCAAAATTTTTGTAAGCTCAATTTGTCCATTATCATAGTAGATAACAACACGGTCATAGCTGTTCCAGAATGATTCGTTTGTATGGAGAATTTCAGCGATTGCCTTGGACAGTCTGGCCGTCATCGTAATAACGTCGGGACATTCTTTTTTTCGAATTTTTGCGCAGGTATATTGTATTTCAAGCTTTCTGGAAAAATGAAAGAGGGCGTTGAATAATTGTTTCCGATTCTCAATCAGATCGTTCTTATAAACAGATTCTCGCCGGATGAGGGGACCGGTATGAATAGCGTGTTTTGAATACCCCAGATTATGCAAATAGGATTCAAAAGAAGAAATATTATCTGATACCATAACAAGTCTCCTTTTGGCATTGAAATCAAGATTGATATTTTGTATTATACAGACAGTGGGATGCTTGAACAATCGGTAAAGAATAAAGATGGCGGGGAATTTCCCCGTCGCTCGGTGGACCAGGGTCTTACGACCAGCCCGATTAGTGGTCACCACTAATTATTGTAGTCTTATTCTAATCGAAATATGCAAGGCTGTCAACCTGATTTTTAATGGGCAGATACGGAAGAGTAAGAGTGATCTGATATATTTTAACCGGCCATGAAAGAGGATTTATGTATGGACAGTTTGACAAAGAAAGTGAAGGGAATGATTGCGCTCCCAAACGAGGAGGAGTGGTTTGAATTCAAGCAGGACTGGTATGAACCGGCGGGGATAGGGGAATATATTTCCTCGTTGTCCAACACTGCGGCGATGCTTGGAAAGGACTGTGCCTATCTGATATGGGGCGTTACGAATGAGGAGCATAAGGTTGTAGGAACTGCGCTCGATTATCATCGGGATGTAAAAAATGAGCAGCTCGAGCACTATCTGGCGAGGCAGATTATTCCGGATATCGCGTTTTCGTTTCAGGAACTTCAACTGGAAGGGAAACGGTTGGTTGTTCTTATGATACCCGCGGCGAATCAGGTGCCGACGGCGTTCAATGGAAGCCGTTATTTCCGCATCGGTTCCAGTAAGGTGAATCTGAATAAATATCCGGAGCGGGAATCCAGACTGTTTGATATTTTGCGAAATGGTTTTCCGACGATCGAGCGAATGGAGGCTGATGAGCAGGAGCTGACGTTCCGCAAGCTGTTCCTTTATTATGAGGGTAGAGATACTGTCCAGAGGAACGCTGCCGCCGAAGCAGACGAGGGAAGGTTTCTTTAAAGGTGAATCTGTTCCGGTCAACCAGAGACTGTCGGATATTTTCCTGCAGTTGCACATCAGCGAGCGTTCCGGACGTGGTGTCCCGCAGATTACCAGAGTCTATGGAGAGAGCGCCTTTGAATTCAGGGAAAACTCGATCGCTGTGACGATTCCGTTTACATTTATCTCCGCGGAAGTAGGGGATAAAGTAGGGGATAAGGCGGGAATAAAAGTAGGGATTAAATTCCAACGGTTAGTTAAAGAGGTTGGTAAAGACTTGGTAAAGGGTTTGTAAAGGTAGGAATTGAAAAATGGCAGAGTATAAAGTAAATGAAACGCTTGAAATTATCATGAGCCGCCGTTCAACGCGCGTATTTAACGATCGTCCGGTCACGGAGGAACAGCTTGCGGCGATTGTGGAGGCCGGGCGCTACGCGCCGACAGGTGGAAACAGTCAGAGTGTTCATTTTGTAGTCATGATAAATGCGGAAGTCCGGGAGAAGCTGCGCGTGTTGGTTCAGAATGCTTTTTTGCATATGGAGCTTTCTGATGATATGTACAGCAGCCTGAAGAATTCGATCAGACTGTCCAGAGAAGGAAACTATGTATTTGACTATCATGCGCCGATTCTGATTGTAGTGTCGAATCGGAGAGGGTATCCGAATGCTATCGCGGATTCGGCCTGTGCGCTGCAGAATATGATGCTGGAGGCTGAGAGCCTTGGCGTGGGTTCCTGTTGGATCAATCAGCTCCACTGGCTGGATGAAGATCCGGATATCCGCGCATATTTAGAGCCGCTTGGAATCAGTGAAGATGAGACGATATGCGGTGCGCTCGCGTTGGGGAATTACGATACAAAGCAGGAGGTCAAGCCGCGCACCGGCATGAAAGTAGATTATGTCAGATAGGAGACAGACACCGGCGCCGATGGAAAGGGGGAGAAAAAGCATGGACGACAGTTTTTCACTGTATGACTTAAAAGTGGAGGTGGTCGCAACGGACCGGCCGATGGTATGCAGCCATCAGGAGGGCGACTATTTTCTGGTGGAAGGAGAAAATCTGGTATTTCCGCAGACGAAGTCCTTTTCGATGTATGCGTTGGCGGCGCTGCTCCCGCTTCTTCCGGCAAAACAGCGCCCGCTTCAGCAGAACGACTGGATGCTTTCGGACAGCCTGATCGCGTGTCCGGATCCGAATTGCGGAGCAAAATTTAAAATCACCAGAACTCACAAACGTACATTCAAACATGGGGACTGCACCGTCGTTCCCATTCAAAAGGAGGAACAGAATTAATGATTAATCAGATCAGCACAGCAAAAATCACACTGGACAATGGATACACCTTCAGCCGGGTCATCAACGGCTGCTGGCAGTTATCTGCCGAGCATTGCCTGAAGGGGCAGCTGAATATAGACGACGCACTGAAGGCGTTTCATATGCTGAAAGAACGGGGCCTGACTACCTTTGACTGCGCGGATATCTATACCGGTGTGGAGGAAATCATCGGACGCTTTGTCGATGAATTAAAGTCAATGGGCGGATATTCGCATGACGATATTCAGGTTCATACGAAGTATGTCCCGGATCTGAATATCCTCGATAAGGTGAATTTTGAGTATACGGAGAAGGTGGTGGATCGCAGCCTTATGCGGATGCACCGGGATTGCCTGGATCTGGTACAGTTTCACTGGTGGGATTATGAGGTACCGGGAATGATGGAGACTGCATTTGACCTGGTAAAGCTGAAGGAGAAGGGAAAGATCCGCAATATTGCCATGTGCAATTTTGATACAGAGCATCTGAAAATGATGGTCGACGCCGGAATTCCGGTGATGTCCAATCAGACGCAGTATTCGGTGTTTGATCGGAGACCGGAGAAAGCGCTGTTGCCTTATTCGAGGGAGAATGACATCTACAGCTTCTGTTATGGCACACTGGCAGGAGGCTTCCTCGCGGAGCGCTGGATCGGTGTGGACCGCAGCGAATTTGAACCGGAGACCAGATCGCATGTCAAGTATCTGCAGATCATTGAGGATTCCCTGGGCTGGGATGGATATCAGAAGATTCTGTTGCTGTTGAAGGAGATCGCGGACAAATATCAGGTCAGTATTTCCAATGTGGCGGTGCGGTACATTCTGAGCCAGCCGGGTGTGGGAGCGGTGATGATAGGCTGCAGAAACAGCCGGCATGTGGAGGATAATGCGCGGATTTTGAGTTTCGACCTGACGGAAGAAGAGCTGGGACGGATTCGCAGCTTTATCGGACAGTATCCGATGCCGGAAGGTGAGCCGTTCACACTGGAGCGGACTCCGGGCTCCCGCTACCGCAACATTATGAAAATGAATCTGAACAAAGCCTGACAAAAAGGAGGGAACAGATCATGGATCAAAAGGAAAAGAAACTGACATTTCGGGGAGGACTGTTTGTGGCGTTTACATTTCTTGCCACCTGCATTGTTTCAACAGCCACGGGGTCGGCGATCGGGGGGGGTTTTGGGGGTACAAACCGCGCCGGGTTCGGGGACCTCGAGCGCGTACTGTTCCACGGCGCCGTTGCGG
>JAJPZP010000129.1:0-3167 GCA_021204285.1 Lachnospiraceae bacterium
TCGAGTTCCTCGCGGAGGAGGAGATGGAGGATGAATCCGGCAAGACAGAGCGCATTGATAAGGTGCGCGGCGAGGTGGAGTTCCGCCATGTGAAATTTGCCTACCCGAACGCGCCGGAGAAGGAGATTATCCACGACTTCAGCGTCAGGGTGAAGCCGGGGCAGAAAGTGGCGATCGTCGGGCCGACCGGAGCGGGCAAGACCACGATGGTCAACCTGCTGATGCGCTTCTTCGAACCAACGGGCGGAACGATTCTGATCGACGGAGTCCCGACGGAGAATATTCCGCGGAGCAACGTGCACAGCCAGTTCGGCATGGTGCTGCAGGATACCTGGCTCTTTGAAGGGACAGTCCGTGAAAACCTTCTTTATAATACAAAGGGCGTCACGGAGGGGCAGATGATCGAGGCCTGTGAAGCCTGCGGCATTCACAAGTTCATCCAGGCGCTGCCGAATGGCTATGACACGATCCTGAGGGACAACACATCCATTTCAGCAGGACAGAAGCAGCTGATGACGATCGCCCGGGCGATGATCCAGAACAGCCCCATGCTGATCCTCGATGAGGCGACTTCCAGCGTGGACACCCGGACGGAGATGCTGACGCAGCAGGCAATGGATAAGCTGACAGATAAGCGCACGAGCTTTGTGATTGCGCACCGTTTGTCCACGATTAAGAACGCAGACATCATTCTGGTCATGCGCGACGGCGATATCGTGGAGCAGGGAAATCATGAGGAGCTGCTGAAGCAGAACGGCTTCTATGCAGAACTCTACAACAGCCAGTTTGAGCAGGCGTCGTGAGGTGAATCGAATGAAAACAGGAAATCAGGAACCGGATGCTGATTTCCTTTTAAGGAATGACAGCAGTGCGGAACTGCTGGAAGACCATGAAATTCTGGAGGGAGTCAGTATAGAAGATCCCGTGCGCTGGTATTTGAAGGAAATGGGTTCTTTTTCACTGCTTTCTCCGGAAGAAGAAACAGAACTGGCCCGGAAGGCCGCCGAAGGAGATGCGGAAGCGAAGGAAAAAATGATCGATGCGAACCTGTGTCTTGTGGTATGCATTGCAAAAAAATATACGAATCATGGCATTGCGTTTCTTGATCTCATTCAGGAAGGGAATATCGGTCTGATGAGGGCAGTAGACAAATATGATTATACCAAAGGATATCGATTCATCACGTACTGAGAGTTCAAAAGACTCTTACCATGGAACTTGGTCATGAGCCGTCCATCTCCGAGATGGCAAAGCAGCTTCAAATGACTGCCCAAGAGGTGGAACAGATTTTGTCATGGCCCAATGAGACTGTCTCTCTGGACAGTCCCGTGAGTGGAGAAACGGACACAAAACTAGAGGATCTTGTAGAAGATGAAGCAGCAGTTTCCCCGGAGGAAACCGCCGTGCATGCCATGTAGCAGGAGGAACTGAGTAAAGTAATGGATGATACATTGACGGAGAGAGAGCGGGAAGTCATCCGCCTTCGTTTTGGCTTTGTCAGTGATCGCATATGGACGTTGCAGGAAATAGGGAAGCACTATCACATCACACAGGAGCGGGTGAGACAGATCGAAGAGAAAGCATTGAATAAGCTGCGACTGCGAGGAGGTGCAGACCGCCGTGGTCTGCTCGTACACGGATGAGCTGGGGCTTTCCTCTCTGACAGCCTATGTCATCCCGGGAGAAACGAAGTTTGTTCTTCCGGAAGTAAAGAAGAAGCTGTCGCGTTATCTGACTTTTTTTATGATACTGGAATTTTTCGTGCTGGTGGATCACATTCCTCTGACGCCGAATGGTAAGCCGGATCTCAAAAGCCTGTCGCATGTATTGAAGGAAGGAGACTGCTAAAATGGGGATTACGATAAAAAGCGCAGACAGTCCGGACCTGGAAGAGCTGCTGCGTTGGCGGGAGATTGTCCTGCGGGAAGTATTTTCCATTCCAATGAAAGAAAATATGGACGATCTCCTCGCCACGAATCGGCAGTATTATCTTAGCGCTCTGGAGAGAAGAGAGCACATCGCCTGTTTCGCCCAGACGGAGGGGTATCTGAAATATACGAAAGAAGATACTCCCCTTTTAGGAGGCATATGACATGTGGATCCGCATTTTCAGAGAATGGCTCAAATGGAGAAAAGACTGGGATTCCCTCTGCAATCGTTGCGGAAAGTGCTGCTATGCCAGGGACGTCTGGGCGAAGGGGATGGTGTCGATTCATTTTGATAATCCCTGTGAAAATCTGGATGAAGAGACGCATCTGTGCAAAATATATGAAGACCGCTTCCGTAAATGCAATCACTGTGGGAAGGTAAATCTGTTTACCGCGCTATTTCATCCGACTTTGCCGAATGACTGCGCCTACAGGCGGATGTTTCGCCTGTGGGAGCAGAAGTGATCGCCTCTTACTCCGTCCGCAGGGCGATCACGGGATCTTTCTTCGCAGCGGAGTGTGCCGGGGCCAGACCCGAGAGGACGGTGATCACGATACTGACAAGAACCAGAAGCAGGGCGTAGCTAACGGGCAGTACTGCGTTTACATTCGTTGACCCGGCGAGACTGTGGATCAGGGCGTTGATCGGTATCGTCAGAAGCTCGGAAGCCACGACGCCGATCAGGCCGGAGCTGATGCCGATGATGAAAGTCTCCGCGTTGAACACCTGGGAAATATTCCGCCTCGATGCGCCGATGGCGCGGAGGATCCCGATTTCCTTCGTCCGCTCCATGACGGAGATCTGCGTGATGATTGAGATCATGATGCAGGAGACGATGAGGGAGATCGCCACAAAGGCGATCAGCACGTAGGAGATCACGTTGATGATCGTGGTGACGGAGGACATCATCGTGCCGACCAGATCCGTATAGGAAATCACTTTATCTGTCTCGCCTGTAGCCTCCATCTGTTCGTTGTAGTTGTCGAGAATGGCTACGACCTCTTCCTTGGCGTCAAAATCCGTGGGGTAGATGTCAATTTCATCGGGATTCGCGAAATCCACATAGCCCAGAGAGGAAAGGTTGCTCTCATAGTCGGTGCCGGTGGAGGAGCTCATGGAGGACAAAAGCTCCATCAGGGCTTCGCTGTCCATATTGAAGGCAAAGGCTTCCATCAGTGCTTCCGGATCGATCACCAGAGAATCGGAAAGCTCTTCTGAAATCTCATCGGTGAGTTCCG
>JAJPZP010000129.1:3177-3469 GCA_021204285.1 Lachnospiraceae bacterium
TTTCTGTGATGCTGGAAAGCTGGTCTGTAATCTGTGACATGAGTTCATCGGCCAACGATTCTGCGGCAGCCGAAATCTGTTCAGAAATCTGTTCACTGATCTCTTCCGCCATCTGATCCATCTCGGCAGATATCTGGTCCATGATATCATCAGTGAGGTCGTCTATCATCTGTTCCAGGGCGGCGGAAGCCTGCTCCTCCGCGGCTGCAATGATCGCGTCGGTATAGGATGACATGACAGGTGTAAGTGCCGCCTGTAAAGAGTCGGTCAGTCCTTCAGCGGAGATCTGAAT
>JAJPZP010000011.1 GCA_021204285.1 Lachnospiraceae bacterium
GGGTAGAGGGAAATTGCCCGGCGGACGGAGAAACGATGGCGGCTGGACGAAGGAGAAAGCGCTCCCGCAGAGAGCGCAGGAGAAGACGGATCAGAAAAAAGATACGGGTGTGGGCGATACGCGCGCTGGCACTTGCGGTGGCCGCACTTTTGCTCTGTCTGCTTCTTCAGGGGATAAAATTTTTGAGCAACCGGCTTCGAAAATCGGAGGAAGAGACGATTGCGGGTGCGTTCGTCACGGAGGAGTATGATGACGCAGGTTATGCGGATGGTGTGCCGGTGATCGTCCTGGACGCCGGGCACGGCGGGAGCGATCCCGGCACCAGTGCCGGCGGAACCGATGAGAAAGATCTGAATCTGACCGTGACAGAATTTCTGGGAGAGGAGCTGGCGGAAGCGGGTGCGCGTATTTATCTGACCCGCAGTGACGACACGGAGGTCGCGCTGTCAGATCGGGCCGCTTACGCAAATGAACTCGAAGCAGATCTTTTTATCAGCATTCACTGCAACTATCTGGAAAATGATGCTTCGATTCAGGGCATGGAGTGTTACAGCCTCGCGAGCAGCGAGGAGGGCGCGCTGCTTGCGCAGAGCATTGCCGATGCCGCGGAGGCAAAGGAGGAGATCGCGGTACACGATACACGCACTGCAAACTATAAAGTCCTGCGGGAGACAAAGATGACGGCAGTGCTGGTGGAGCTGGGATATATGTCCAACACCGCGGAGCTTGAACGCCTGCGGGACGAGGATTATCAGACGCTGCTGGCGGAGGCGATCGCGGAAGGGATCGTCACCTATCTGGCGAAATAGGAACACATAGCGCGAAATGATCGATATTTAGAAGTCCCGAACGATGGTGCAGATGAAAGTAGCAGAAAGCGGGTTTCCATGTTATACTGACGACGCGGAAACAAGAAGGCAGGGAGTTTGCGATGATTAAATCTGACACCGGAATCAGAGACAAAGTAATAGAGGAAATTGACGAAAACCGGGTTTAGGAGGCATTTCTGTGAAACAAGCTTTCTGTATTGTGATAATAAGTCTGTTTACATTGACGCTCTTCGGCTGCTCGCACAGTGAAAACGCGGGCGGGGCGGATTATCCCGCGTTCATCGGAATGGTGAGTGGGGTCTGGGAGCACTCCCTGATGCTCGACGTGACAGAGGGCGACATTCTTGCGTCCTCCGATTGCGTGATAGCAGTATTTCCGGAGGCGATCGGGATCGAGGCCGCGGTGGGTGACCAGGTGCAGGTATGGTATGAGGGGGATATCATGGAGAGTTATCCCGCGCAGGTAAATGCGGTCAGTTATGAGATTGTTCAGACCGGGCAGGCCGAGAAGGACGAAAAAACGGCTCAGGAAGATCTGCAGGTGGCAGAAGAAGACATCGTTCCTGAGGAAGCGCTGACGGCTGACGAGGGACCCGAAGCATCTGGCGTGTCTCCTGCGATTGAGGAGCAGGCAGCCCAGCTGCTCTCCGCTATGAGCCTGGAGGAGCAGATTTACCAGATGTTCATCGTCACGCCGGAACAGATCACGGGCGTGTCCATCGCGACACGGGCCGGGAGCGCGACCGAGGAGGCACTGCAGACGTATCCGGTGGGCGGCCTCGTCTATTTCGCCGACAATATCGTGACGCGGGAACAGTGCAGCGAGATGATCGCGAACAGCCAGTCTTATTCAAAGATCGGCCTTTTCATCGCGGTGGACGAGGAGGGCGGAAGCGTGGCGCGCATCGGAAACAACAGCGCGATGGGAACGACCTCCTTTCCCAGCATGAAGACGATCGGCGATACCGGCGACACGCAGAAAGCCTGGAACGTCGGCTATACCATCGGAACAGAGATCCGGGAGCTGGGTTTTAATCTTGACTTTGCGCCTGTTGAGGATGGTGATTCCAATCCCGACAATCCGGTGATAGGCGACCGCTCCTTCGGCACGGATGACGCCCGCGTCTCGGAGATGGTGTCGGCGGCAGTGCGGGGCTTTCAGGAGAGCGATGTCCTTAGTACGCTGAAGCATTTTCCGGGGCATGGCGACACTGCGACCGACAGCCATGAAGGCTATACGGAGCTGAACAAAACGCTGGAAGAATTGTATCAGGTGGAGTTTGTTCCGTTTCAGGGCGGCATCGCCGCGGGAGCGGATTTCGTGATGGTCGGCCATATCTCTGTTCCGCAGGTGACAGGCGATGACATGCCTGCCTCACTCTCCGGGACGATGATTGATATTCTGAAGAATGATCTGGATTTCAAAGGACTCGTGATTACGGATTCTATGCAGATGGAGGCCATCACCGACCGCTGGTCCTCCGGCGAAGCCGCTGTCCTGGCGGTGCAGGCGGGCGTCGACGTGATCCTGATGCCGGAGAATCTTGAGGAGGCGGTCGCGGGAATTCTGGATGCGGTAGAGTCCAGTGAAATCCCGGAGGAGCGGATCGAGGAGAGCGTACAGAAGATTCTGGAGACGAAAATCCGGGCAGGGATCGAAAGTATAGCATGATAGAACTCATTATATCAGCTTGATTCAAATTTAACTGAGTTAATAAACATAACAGAAATGAGCGGGAATAGCAATATATAGTTCACAAATATTTCACAAAAAATTAGCACTCGATACTTGACTTGGCTGATAATACGTGTTATAACACATATAGAACAAAAGAGAAGAAAGAAACAGAATATCTCTCCAGAGTTCCGGAAACGATAAGCATGATACAGAGAAAAGGAGCGATGAACAATGTTGAGACCAAGTATTTACGCAGAAAATTTGTGGGATGAGTTTTTTGATGATGCATTTTTCAGTCCGCTCAGAACGGCGGCGTATGCGTCGAACAACAGCGCGGCGGAAATGATGCGGACAGATGTGAAGGAGCATGATTCCGAATATGAGATCACGATGAATCTCCCGGGCATTACAAAGGAAAATGTAAAGGCGGAGCTGAAGAACGGCTATCTGACGATCGCGGCCACCACTGATTCCAATAATGACCAGAAGGACGAGAACGGCAGATATATTAGTCGGGAGCGTTACAGCGGCTCGTTCCGCAGAGCCTTCTATGTGGGCGAGGATGTGAAGCAGGAAGACATCAAGGCGCGGTTCGAGAATGGCACGCTGATCCTGACGGTGCCGAAGACGGTTCAGCAGCCTGCTGTGGAGGAAAATCACTATATTGCCATCGAGTGACGGGAAAGTCCGAAGGTGGAAGGGCGATTTTCTGGTGGTCTGTCGCTTTCGCCGGGCGGCAGGCTCTTATGAATGAATAAGGATGGCGCTTACATATAACATGATACAAATCCCCGCGGCCCGCGGACTGCAGTTGACAGTCGGCGGCTGCGGGGATTTTATGTGCGCCTGGCGGCGCACGTTTCTAACGGGTGTAAGT
>JAJPZP010000155.1:0-8511 GCA_021204285.1 Lachnospiraceae bacterium
ACATTTTTCCATGACCGGCGCTTCCCTCTCACATCATCTGTCTATTCTGAAAAACGCGGGGCTGATCGACGACGAGAGGCAGGGAAAATACATTTTCTATACACTGAATACGACGGTACTCGACGATATTATGAACTGGATGCTGTCCCTGAAAGGAGAAAATGGAAATGAAAAATAAAAAGCTGCGCATCGCGAATTACGCCATCCCGCTGCTGGCGCTGCTCGCCTTCGTACTGCTCTATCGGCATCAGCCACAGCAGGTTCCCTTAAGCTGGGGCTTCTCGGGAGACGTATCATACGGCAGCAAAACGGAACTTTTTATGCCGTTCGGTCTGGGCGTCGTGCTGGCGCTTCTGTTCGACGCGCTCCCGCACATTGATCCGCGGAAGGCGAATTATGAGAAGTTTGGCTCCTATTATGACCTCTTCTGCGTTTTTATGCAGGTCTTTCTGCTTCTTATGAACGCAATCATTATAACAGAGAGCTTTCGCCCCGGCACGCTTTCGGTGCCAACGATCGTCCTCCTTCTGGTCGGAATACTGTTCCTGTTCCTCGGGAATATCATGCCGAAGGTCAAGAGCAACTTCTTCATGGGCTTTAAGACGCCCTGGGCGCTCTCGAGCGAAGAAAACTGGAGACGGACGCAGCGGCTTGGCGGCAAGTGCTTCTTCATCGCAGGACTCCTGACCATCCTCCTCGCCTTCCTGCCGAATCAGGAGCTGGCCTTTATCCTTCTCATGGCGGTTCTGATCGTGGCCTGCCTGGTACCGATGCTGATGTCCTGGATCTGGTGGCGGAAGCAGCAGTAAGCGATCAGCAACAGAAGAAAATCTCATGAAAAAAGAGGCTTGATACATCCAGTGTCAAACCTCTTTTCAGCAATATTGATTTATCCCCGTTGGGAAACCATTCTGTGAATCAAATCTCTCAGCTTTCCCCGGAAGGTCTCTCCGGCTGTGTCGTCTTCGCCGGACCACTCTCCACACCGAAACGCTTCAAAATCCGTGGGATCATCTCCGTGCTCAGCGGCAACGAAAAGCCGAGCGGATTCAGCATATAGGCGTTCACATCCTTCGACCGGAACTTCAGAATTTCCGAAAACGGCACCTGGATGGAGCGGATATTCTTCTTGCCCTTCGTGTACTTCTGGAATTCCCAGACATCGGTAAAGAGCGGGAAATAAGTCTGCCCGTTCTGATGCTTCAGATACGGCAGGCGGCACTCTTTCAGGTCCAGTTTTTCCGCCTTCTCTTTTCCTTCCGGTGGTATCAGGGCAATGAAGAGCCGGGATTTCACCAGATTGGACGAAAATTCCTCATCCAGCGCCTGCAGCTGACGTCGATCGACCCATTCTTTCTTCCGCCTCGCCTCCTGCATGAGATAGAGACCTGTGAGCTGTAAATTCGACTGATAGAGAGGGTTCTCCGCCACCTTCTTCTCGAAACCTTCTGGCAACAGATCTCTGACCGGTACCGCATAGGCCGAACCGTCCGCCGGATAGTAGTACACCTCATTGACGCCGATAAAGGGAAGAATACCGAGGTGCTGGCGTACCTGGTTCAGATACAGTTTTTTGCGCTGGACATCCAAAGCCCCATCTTTCGCCGGAGCATAAATCTCTACCGTCCTGAATTCTTTGACATTCACGCGAACGCCGTCATCCTTATAATCAGCCGCAGTTCGATCAGCCGTCGCTTTTGATTCAAAGAGCAGCGTACGATCGTTGAAATTTTCCTTTTCGCATTCCACATAGGGCATATTGGTCAAAGGAGAAACCAGCGTGTAAGCCTCTTTCAGATTCTTCACAATCTCAGCTCTGGACAGCCCTCTCTCCCGGTATTTCTCGATATCAATCGCCATGCTTTCCTCACGTCCCGCCTTATTCGTTATAGATCAACGCCATCAGCCGGAGTTCCTCGTCAGAGTTATTCTCTAAACCGTGGCTCTGCCCACACTCAATCAGACAGACATCCCCCGGACCCACGGGAATACGGCTACCATCATTATCGATAAAAATGCCGTGACCGGACAGAATATAATAGGGTTCTGTCTCACCGATGTGCTCGTGAACCCCGATGCTGCTGTGAGGTGGAAACTTCACCATCGCATAAAATCTTCCATGCCCGTTCAGCTCCTCCGGCTTCAGAATGTGGTGCATTTCCAGTGTGCCCTCTCCGCCGCGGGCATTTTTCGACAATGTAATCTCTGCTTTACGTACCATATTTGTCTTCTCCTTTCCTACTGACAATATGAAAAGTATAACATATTTCTTTATTCTCTGCCAGCCGGGCCTGAAGTTTTCCGGTCAAACAGATAAATACTGAAAAAAGAGACTTCATCCATGCTCCACTCCATCTCAATTCCTGCCGATTTTGCCAGTGTCATCGCGTCAATACAATAAGCAGAAAGACAGGAAAAAGGTGCCTTCCCATGTGGACAAGACTTTCCCTCCGGCATCCGACAGGAACTGCACAGATTACACGGGCCGGCCATAATCGCCATTCCGCTTCCGTTCATTCCCTCTTCCTTCAGTCTCCGAATCAGTACATTCGTCATGCGGGTATGAGCTTTTTTGATGGCTTTGGTCTCCTCTTCATCATATGCGTTGTCAACCGGCGTCAGCGATCGAAGCACAAGTCCTTTTCTGTAGGCCAATGCCCTCTCCTTCATTTCTTCCACGGTTCCACATGCCGGCGGACACCCGTAATTCCGCCCATAATTTCCACAACGGTTCTCCTCACAGTAATGCCGGTATTCCGGGACAAAATGGAATTCCTCTGTGCTGATTATCACCGCGTCCGTGAAACCACAGGTAAGTGCTGTATTGATCATCTGTTCCGCTTCCATAACCATCTTTCCTCCGGTTTTTAAATCCCGTCATCCTCAAGCTCTGCCGATACCATCGCCTGCATCAGCTTCAGAACCAGATGGCGGTTCGCCTCGCTGAGCGACTCATAAACATCTACAAGCTCCTGATATTCCTCCATCTTATCCTGCAGTTTTGCCCTCTGCGCAGAACCACATCTTTCCTCTGACAGGCAAAGCAGATAGTCGGTTGTGACATGAAAATAATCCGATATCTCGATCAGCAGATCAATACCCAGATTTTCTGTATTTCGCTCTACCCTGCTGATTTTCTGCTGGGACACACCGACGAAGCCTGCCAGTGTATCCTGATTGATGCCGCGTTCCTCCCGAAGTTCCCGAATTCTGTTCTGCATAGTACCTACCTCCTTAAGAGATATGGTACTATTCTTTCTTTTTCATCTTACTCAGATACCGTGTTATGATGTAATCCATTTTAAAGTATCTGTGTTTCCGCTCCGGACGCTTTCTGTTTCAGCGGCTTTAAAATATTCCGGTTGATACGAATCATAAAAATCACATTACACGCTACCGCGGCGACCTCGGCGATCGGCCAGGCGAGCCACACCATATTGACATTGCCGGTCTTTGAAAACAGATATGCAAGCGGCACAAGAAAAACAAGCTGGCGGAACAGCGACATCAGCATGCTGTAAACGCCATTTCCCACTGCCTGAAAAAAGGAAGAAATGACGACATTCGCACCCGCGACAAGGAAACATACTGAAAGAATCCGCAAGGATGGGATACCGATCGCGAGCATCTCATCGGACGCGCTGAACAGAAGAAGCAGCTGCGTAGGCAACACCTGAAAGATGACGAACGCAATTACCATAATGCAGGTCGCATAAAAAATGGCAAGCTTCAATGTTTTGATCATTCGATCCGGTCTGACCGCACCGTAATTGTAGGCAATAATCGGCACCATGCCGTTATTCAGGCCGAATATTGGCATGAACGCAAAACTCTGCAGTTTAAAGTAGACGCCAAATACCGCCACAGCCGTCGAGGAAAAGACCACAAGAATGCGGTTCACACTGAAGGTCATCACAGAGCCGATCGCGACCATCAGCACCGACGGTACGCCGATATAAAGAATCTGTCCGATCGCTTTCAACTCCGGACGGAATTTCCGGAAATTCAGCTGCAGCTCTTTATTTACCTTTATATTAAAGACAAGCGCAAGACAGCCCGCAAAAATCTGTCCGAGCACTGTTGCATACGCTGCACCTGCAATACCCAGCTTCGGCGCGCCGAACAAACCGAAAATCAGGATCGGGTCAAAAATAATATTGAAAATCGCACCGATTCCCTGCGTAAACATCGTATAGATCGTTTTCCCGGTCGACTGCAGCAGACGCTCTCCTATAATCTCCACAAAGATGCCAAAGCTCAGGCACATGACAATGGAGAGATAGTCATGTCCATAATCGGCAATCACGTCAGTTGCACCCTGCACGACGAAAAACCAGCGGGCGATCGTGAGCCCGAGTACCAGAAAGACCAGAAAACCACATGCGCTTAAGAACACACCGTGCATGGCCATCTGATTCGCTGTATCCTGTTTTTTCTCACCAAGCGCCCTGGAAACCAGCGCATTCATACCAACTGCCAGGCCACTCGCAAGACCAATCAGCAGATTCTGCATCGGGAAAGCCATGGAAACCGCTGTCAGCGCTTCCTCACTGATCCTCGAAACAAAAATACTGTCCACCACATTATAAAGCGCCTGCACAAGCATCGAGATCATCATCGGCAATGCCATCGTGACAAGCAGCCGGTTGACAGGCATGGTGCCCATCTTGTTCTCGGCTTCCGCCTGCGCGTTTCCATCATTTGCCATTCTAATCCTCCCTGTATTGTTTGATTGCGGAGATCGCGTCCTGCATCACGCGATCTCCCTTTGCCATGCCGTAGTCCCTTGTATCCACAGCCAGCACCGGTATTTTTCTCGGGACACGCTCACGCACGCTTGCAATCGCACAACGCACCTGAGGACCCACAAGGACGATGTCTGCGTCGTCCCTGTCCTCATCCAGTCCGGCCAATGAGGAGACAATCACCTCCGCCTCCATCAGATTGGAGCGCGCCCAGGCCAGCATACAGTCCCGCAGGATACTGGCCGAGGTTCCGGAATAACTCACAAGAATAATCTTCATTCTCTCTTATCCCCTGTTTCTAAAACCTTTGTATTGCCCTAGTCCCCGTATCCGTTCGGGTTTCTGCTCTGCCATCTCCAGGTATCCGCGCACATCTCGTCGATGCCATACTGCGCCTCCCAGCCAAGCTCCGCCTTCGCCTTCGCCGGCGTACAGTAGCAGGCCGCGATATCGCCTGCGCGGCGTGGCTTGATCTCATAGGGAATCTCCTTCCCGCAGGCCTTCTCGAAGGCCTTAACGACCTCCAGCACGCTGTAGCCCTGTCCGGTTCCCAGATTGTAGATCCGGACACATTTCTCTTCCTTAAATTTCTGCAATGCCTTTACATGCCCTCTCGCGAGATCGACCACATGAATGTAATCCCGCACGCCCGTTCCGTCCGGCGTGTCATAATCATTTCCGAAGACGCCGAGGCGTGGAAGTCTGCCGACAGCGACCTGCGCGATATAGGGGAGCAGGTTGTTCGGAATGCCCTTCGGGTCCTCTCCGATGAGCCCGGAGGCATGCGCGCCGATTGGATTGAAATAGCGCAGCAGGATCACATTCCACTCCGGGTCCGATCTCTGAATATCCATCAGCACCTGTTCCAGCATCGTCTTTGTCTGTCCGTAAGGGTTCGTCGGGCTCTGCTTCGGACATGTCTCGCTGATCGGGATCTCCAGCGGATCGCCGTAGACCGTGGCCGAGGAGCTGAAAATAATATTCTTCACACCATGATGCCGCATCACATCACAGAGAAGCAGCGTCCCGGCCATATTATTATAGTAGTATTCAATCGGCTTCGCCACCGACTCTCCCACCGCCTTGTAGCCCGCGAAGTGAATCACCGCCTCAGGCTTTTCGATCTCAAAAATGCGATCCATCTCCGGCCGGTCCAGCATGTCCGCCTTATAGAATTTCAACGGCTTTCCCGTGATCTCCTGCACGCGCTGCACCGCTTTTTCGCTGGAATTATAAAGGTTGTCCACGATGACCACCTCGTAGCCCTCGTCCAGCAGCTCCACGCAGGTATGGCTTCCGATATAGCCTGCGCCGCCCGTCACCAGAATTTTCATAATCTCTCACCTCATCCATCTGCAATTTCGAAGTTGCCATTCAGTGTATCATACTTTATGTAGAATGGCAAATAGCAAAAAAAATCCTGCTTTAACATCCCTGCCGATTACAGCAGAAGAGGTTAAAGCAGGAAGCATGTCTGACAAAATTACGAGATATGAATATCCATCTTCTTCTCATAGACAAGCATCAGAAGAACGAGAATAAACAGAAGCACCGCTGCCAGCTGGAAAGAAAACAGCCCCTGCGTCTTCCCCAGAGCGCTGCAGATGGCGCCGATTACCACAGGCGAGATGAAACCGCCGATT
Organism: Lachnospiraceae bacterium; assembly: GCA_021204285.1. GTDB lineage: Bacteria > Bacillota > Clostridia > Lachnospirales > Lachnospiraceae > Hominiventricola. Next base: position 6,389 of record JAJPZP010000155.1, read on the forward strand.
CCTCTGGCTGTATAGCAGACCGAGGTCGCCACCGAAGTATAGCGATGCGGAATCAGTGACGATGCCAGATTCAGCTGGCAGGGGGCGCTGATGCCATAGCCGATCCCGATCGCGAGCGCACCCAGCATCATGGCAGGTACACTTCCGGCGAAACAGATAATCACAAAGCCAATCGCGGTGATCAGATAAGCCAGAGGCAGAATGTACTGCTTAAACACCGGAATCATGCGTCCGTACAGAGCAGACATGATCAGCCCGCCCACCGTAACCATGGAGGTGATGAAACCGACCTGCGTCGTGGTGGCGATCCCGGAATTGACCAGATACAGGGAACTGTTTGTCAGGAAGACAAAATACAGCAGCTCCCACATGATCATAAAGGCTCCCAGTATGAGCAGCGGTCTGGACAGTGCATCCCGCATCCGCGGCTTTTTCTGATCCGTCTGTGGGCTCTCCGGAACCGGAATATCCGGCAGCGTGAACAGGGCAAACAGGTAAAAGGGCACCGATATGCAGGTGGCAAGGAAGCAATAATGCCAGTTGAAGCTGCCCATCCATCCGCCAAGCGTCTGGAACACAATGCCGCCGATACTGGTCACAGCCGCCGCGTAACCGAGCATGGACTGCTGTTCATGACCCTCAAAGAGATCCATAATCAGGTCGATCGTAATCGGCATGATAATACCGTTGGACAGACCCAGGATAAACCGACATACCAGAATCTGATAAATATTATCAAAAAACAGCGGACCGACTGCCCCAACCAGCATCGTCAGAAAAGCTGCCCAGAGCAGCGTTTTCTTTTTCACATATTCCGTCAGCTTCGCGTAGATCGATGGGAAAAAGATCAGGCAGACAGACGGAATGCTGACAATCATCTGGACAAGCTGTACGTCTACCTCCGGCATAGTCTAGGAGATCAGTGCAATTGCCGGGGATGCTGTCCCGGCGCCGATGTCCGGCAGTGCTGTACACAGCACCGCCGCCATCAGAACCCATTTACGATTTTTCTTCATTTTTTAATCTTCCAGAATCTTACGGCTTTCCACATACATGGCCTCGCGCCACTTTTCGTGGATATCAAAAAGATCGCAGTGGTACACAGGGTGCTTCACAATGTCCGGTGTGTATTTTCTGGCAAAAGCCGCGCCCTCCCGGTAGGCGGTCTCGTCATCCATTCCGGCGCCGCTGCCCCAGAGTCCGAGCATGATCTTGCCGTCCGCAAGCTTCAGAAGCAGTTCGATATCATTCTGCGCCTGCGGCTCCCAGATATCCGCGCCTGTGGCCAGGATGCACGGCATCAATGCCTCGTTCTTGCCGCAGCAGTGCATCTGATACTTCATCCCGAGAGAATGCGTATAGTCCACCATCCTCTTCACATAAGGCACCAGCATTTCCATGCAGACGTCCACCGAGAAGAACGGGGAGCGCTGGGAACCCCAGTCATCGTGCAGATAGATGACATCGCAGTCAAAATCATCTTTATAGTGTTTGATGATTTTTTCATAGACACCGCAGCACGCGTCAAAGAGCTCGTGTACTGCTTCCTGCTGATCCTCATCGATCAGCGCCACGGCGGCGTCCTCAAATTCCAGCAAAGAGATCAGGCGCTCAAAGAAGCCGGTGAAAATCCAGCCCACGCGCAGATGATCGTCGCCCGCGAGGTATTCCTTATTCAACGCCGCACTCTTCGCCCAGTCCCAGGAATCCACATCCGGAATCACAAGCTTTTCCTTCCAGTCACAGATATCATCCAGGAAGGGCTTGCCCGGACGGACCATGGAGCCGCCCGCTACCGGAACATACTCCCAGTCGATGCCAAAGGCGTCAAGGCCGCCCTTCTTGCTGTCATTCATATACTCCATGCCCTCCGCACCCATGACGAATCCGCGGGCGATGGCATCCGGATAGCAGGCGGGGCACAGGCACATCGTGTCATAGTAGTCCGGCATCCAGTAAGGTTTTTCATGATTCAGAAGCATCATGAAATTTTCCCGCGGGGAAATCGGGGTCGTATACCGGGGAACAATGCCCGGCTCCGGTGCCTTGTTTCCTACACTTGGAATTTTGAAATAGAGACCCTTGTGAGTCAGTTCGCTTTCATCAAATTTTCTGCCCATAAG
>JAJPZP010000155.1:8521-12660 GCA_021204285.1 Lachnospiraceae bacterium
AAGTACAGCACCTCCTTAAAACATTATGAAACTTTACTGCTCATCGATCGCCGCATACATAGCGTCGATATTTTCCTTCGGCATATTGGCCGGCAGTGTGCAGGAAGGAGCGAGAATGAAACTGTTGCCCATCTCAGCGATCTGCTTTTTCGCCTCCTGATAGATTTCATCCGGTTTTCCGAATGAAAGCGTAGCCGGAGCGATACTGCCGGTGAAGGCCATTATACTGCCAAGCGTATCCCGGATCTTGTAAAGATCCGTAAAGCCGTCCGAATCGAAAAGACATCTTCCCTTCGGGAAGTCCTTGAAATAATCAAGAAAAGCAGTCCAGTGCGCGTCCATATGGAAGAACACATATCCGCCGTGCTTCAGGATAAAGTCCGCCTGACGCTTGATCAGAGGCCAGCCAAACTCTTCGAACATTTCACGGCTCACCAGATTGCAGTTTGCCTGCACGCAGGGAGCAATCGTATAGGTCACCTTCTCACCCTTCGCTGCTGCTTCCGCCACTGTCGCGTCAATCTTCGCCGCATTCGCTTCCTCGTACTCGTCCATAATCATATTCATAACTGCAGTGATCTTGTCCGGGCACTCAAAGAGATCCGTGAAGAAATCCATCAGCCCACGGCCAAACGCCAGCACATCATAGGGCGCTGGCAGCAGATCTCCGGTAAAGAAGGGGAAGCCCGCCTCGCGATAGAGAGCCTTGCTGCGCATTCCCTCCTCGAAATCCGCCTGCATCTCGTCCGCATCATAGCCCATGCGTTCAAAAATACACATGTTCTGGAACTTCTGCCATCCGTTTTTCAGGATCCAGTCATAGTCATCTTCTGTGATGATGTGATCAAACACAAGCTGCCACATCTCATTTTCCGGAAGCTCCTTTCCTGGAAGAAAGGTCCGCGCCATATTCGGCACCCCGAGGAACTTGGAGCTCATACCAATGGCTGCCAGATAGTCAACCTTTGGAAATTTCGGAAGAAACTCATTTACAATACGCTTTGTCATTTCCTCGTGTTCACGGATCATATAACCGAAGGTCGTATCCGGATCGAGATAACGAATCAGCGCAAATTCGCCGGAGAACAAGAGGGGCGTTCTGTCCCTCTTGATTCCGCTCATGGCGTCAATGATACGTTCCTGACGCTGCAACAACATTTCATGATTATCCATACTCAGCCCTCCTTGCCGATGGGCATATGCTCCCTGCTGTATTTGGCGGAATAGCTGCCCAGCTCATCGAGGTAGATCTCTTCCACCTGCGGGAACATGGCCGCGATACTCGGAATACCCACGATAAAGCCGCCGCCCGGCGCATAGGTGTCGATCGCCCTGCGGACTTCCTGACGGATCTTCGCCTCATCCGGCTGCGGGAAATCAATGGCCGCGATATCAATGCCGCCCTGGAAGGCGATCTTTCCACGATATTCCTTCTGCAGCTTCACCAGATCGTTCTGCGGGATGGCTCCCTGCCAGATATCAATGCCGATATCGATCATACCCGGAATCAGGGGTTCCAGGAAGGTGTCGCTGTGATGCATAAACAGGATCTCCTTTTCCGTGGAAAATCCCTTGATATACTCGATCAGTTTCTTCTCACGGGGACGGAAGAAGTGATCCCAGGTCTCCGGAGAGAAGAAAAGGGAATGCTTGGAGCCCCAGTCATCGTGATAATAAAACAGATCAAATTCCGTCGCCTCATAAAGCTTCTTTGCATAGGCCATCTTGAACTCCAGCACGCAGTCCAGGAGCTCTTCATAATCCTCCGGATCCGTGAGCATGGCCATCAGAGCCTCCTCGAAAGGCATCAGCGCATGGGTGCGCTCGAACAGGCCGCAGGAGCAGGACATCCCGACAAGCGTCGTCTTGTGGTCAGTCTGGTCCGCAATCGCCTTTACTCCCGAGTAGTCAATATCCTCGACAGAAGGAACCTTCACCTGATTCTTCCAGTCCTCAATATCTGTGATAATGTCGTGTCCCGGCAGGACGCAGGGAAACGGGTTCAGCTCTTTGTTCCCGCCATAACCCCACTGGCAGCCCCACTCGTCCCGCATATTCTCGTCATAGGCGCCCGTCAGCGGATCGAGCATCAGATTCAGGCCGTTGAGGTCCGTGCAGAGATACTCCGGATTTCCCCAGTGAACCGTCTCTAAAAAATTCTGTTTTGGTGTCATATAAGCTTACCTCCCGGCCTCTGCCGCATGTCTCTTTGCAAGCTCCGTATGAATCTCCTCAACCTTCTTGTCATTCAGCGGGTTCAGGAAGGTGACGACAGCACCAACGATCAGTACGATCATCGGGAGAACGGTGGTCAGGTTCATAATGCCGGTTTTCGCGGCTTCCGTCACGTTCTCAGCGTCAAATCCAATGGCAACAAGCCCCCAGCCCACTACAACGCTGGTAAGAGCAACACCAATTTTAATTACCATTGAGAGCATGGACATCAGGAAAGGCTGAATATTCTTGTGATGCTTGTACTCTACATAGTCGCCGATATAGGAGTAGTATGCGGCGTCCGCCGTATGCGCAACCGCCCAGCCCATGTAAGCGATGGAAAGAGCGATGGTGAACAGCAGCGCGCTGCTGGAGCCGATCAGCCAGGCAACGGCCAGAAGCGCTGCATCGATAAGAAGACCGGCGGCAAAGGTGTTGCGATTGCCTTTTACGATCCTGTTGACAACAGGAGCCAGCGATGCGCCAACCAGCTGCAGTACCGTGCTGATCGTCAGATATACGGTCAGCATGCTCATGTCGCCGAACGCGTATGTATAATAATAGGAGACAAGCATAGTCAGACCGATAGAGCCAATAACCTTGCAGACCGAACCGATCAGGTAGGTCAGCATCGGCACGTTGAACAGCAGACAGATCATATCCCAGGTAGATGGCTGGGCTTCTTTTTCGGCCTCGCTCATCTTCTCCACCGGTTTATAGACGTCCACATCCTTCGTGGCAATGTACATCGGGATGACGGAGGCGATGATCGCCACCGCGGCAATCGCGCTCAGCGCCGCATAACCGACATTCTGGATCACCGTCACACTGATCAGGCTGACGACGATCGCGAACACCGCGACCCACTGCTGCTGCGCCGTGACGGCTGACATACGCTCTTCCTGGGTATCCGCGATCACCGGAAGCATGCCCATATACGCGCAGTATGCCAGGTTATACAGTGAAGACGATATGACGATCATGACAGCAAAATACGCGACAGAGCCAAACATCAGAGGCGTAAAGGCGATCACACGCGTGACTGCGGCGCCCACGCCGCCGATCAGTACCCAGAAACGGAACTTGCCGAAGCGAAGATTGCATTTCTGCACGATAAAGGATACCAGCAGGATCGAGATGATGTCCGCAACGCCGATGATCGAAAGGACGATCGCATTGCCTGCCGCGGTCAGTCCGGCCGCGGAAGTCAGGAACAAGGACCAGTATGAGTTGTAGATGGTGGGCAGCATGGCCATTGTGCCGTCTGCAATTCCATATATAAAGACACCATGAACCGGAAGAACGTGGCACTATACGACGATGACAGCGTCGAATACCCATCCCTGTACTGTAATTTCTTTATATCCGACCAGTTCATCGGACGATACGGAGCGGTTCTAAAGGACGGCCCGCCAAGGGCCGGGGATTACCAGGTCATGGAATATCTGCACAGGCTCACAGAGCGCGCGTTCTCTTTTGGAAATCTTCCGCTCGGCAATCTGGAGCGCGAGACAGAGGAACTTCTCTCTGAAGCTCTTAACGGAAGTGCAAGAGGAATCGAGGAAATGCGCAAGCAGCTTGCCGCCTTTCAATGGAGTGAATCCGATCGCTATGTGGTCGTGGCTGTCCCGCTGGAAGAGCGCGACGCCAGCAGCCATACGACGGTTGTCAGCAGTCTGAACTTAAAGCAGATGTATCCGGCCGGCTTCACGCTGATCAAGGATGAGCATATCATCCTCCTTCTGAATCTGACACGCAGCAATCTGCGCGAGGAGGATATGCCATCAAGCCTGGCTGATTTCTTAAGAGAAGGCTTCTTTAAGGCGGGAATCAGTGCCGGGAAAAGCGACATCCACTATCTGGCAGACGCCTACCAGGAGGCTCTGCAGGTCATTCAGATCGGATACGATATGGATCCGACCAAA
>JAJPZP010000155.1:12670-18505 GCA_021204285.1 Lachnospiraceae bacterium
ACGTTTACTGGAAATGCCTGCAGGATATGTCCTCCTCTTCCCTGGTGAAAGAACGGTTTTTCCGTCTGGAAAAATACGACAGAAAACATGGCACGAGCCTGCGGGAGACGCTGCGCGTCTATCTGGATCACGACCGCAACCTCGCCAGGACTTCCGACGAGCTGTACATTCATCGAAGCACGTTGCAGTATCGTCTGGAAAAAATCGAAAATCTGACCGGTTTTGACTTAAGCGATCCGGAGACACGTTTTCAGCTGCTGTTTACGTACCGCCTGCTGGACTGGGAACAGCAGTAAACTGTCACATCTCAATCCCCTTCCGCGCCGGAATTCCCTGATCAAAGGGATGCTTTACCTTGCGCATCTCGGTCACATAGTCGGCGAGCGCAATAAGCTCCTCTCCCGGGTCACGGCCGGTCAGGACGACCTCGAGCCTCTCCGGCCGGTCCATGAGAAAGGCGAGCGCCTTTTTCTGGTCGATCAGGCCATGGTTGTAGGCGCTCATAAACTCGTCCACGATCAGAAGGTCATACTGCTCTTCCCTCGCCGTACGCGCCGCCTCAAGGAAGGTCGCGGTATAGGCCTTTGCCGCCTCCGTCTTCTGCTCTTCTGTCATATTCCAGAAGAATCCAAATTTTTCTGTGCAGCAGCGATAAGTGACGCCGAGCTGTTCGAGCATCTTCACCTCTCCCGAACTGCCGTCCTTCATCACCTGGCAGAACAGCACCTTCAGACCGGTGCCGACAGCCCGCACCGCGAGCCCGACCGAAGCCGTCGTCTTTCCTTTTCCGTCCCCGCAGTAGATCTGCAGGTATCCTTTTTTCAGTGCAGCCATAAAATTACTCCTTTTATCACTCCAAATACGACAAGCGCCAGAACCGCCGTCCCATACATCAGCCTGTTCGCCCGGCGGATATCCTCATATTCGACCGGACGGTCCGGGTCTCCGATCGTCGGCTTCTCATACAGCCTGCCAAAATAATAGGCATTTCCCGCAAGCTGAATGTGCAGCGCTCCGGCGGTCGCAGCCTCGGTGTGGGCCGAATTGGGGCTTGCGTGATTGCGGCGGTCTCTTTTGCAGATACGCCACGCATTGTGTCCGTCCAGCCCGCAAAGTCCTGCCGCTGCTGCCATCAGCAATGCCGAGAGGCGGGCGGGAATAAAATTCAGCACATCGTCAAACTTCGCCGCCGCGCGCCCAAAATACAGATATTTCTCATTCCTATAACCGACCATCGAGTCCATCGTATTCACAGCCTTATAGAAAAAGCCGAACGGCGCGCCGCCGATTATCAGGAAAAGAAGCGGCGCGACAACGCCGTCCGAACAGTTTTCCGCCACGGTCTCCACCGCTGCCTTCGCGACGCCGATGTCGTCCAATACCTCCGTATCGCGCCCGACGACCCTGGAGACGGCGTAGCGGGCCTTTGGAAGATCGCCCTCCTTCAGCGCGTCATAGACCTTCATCGTCTCCGATTTCAGGGACTTCGCCGCCAGCAGCTGCCAGCAGAAGAAGACCTCCAGGGCGAAGCGCGCGTATGGATGCAGAAGGCCGGCAAGGTACAGCAGTCCCCACGCCGCTGCCGTCGTGATGCCCGCGGTCAGAAACAGCAAAAAGACGCCCGCGATGAGCTCTCCCCTCTCCGTCTTCGGAAAAACCGCGCGCAGCAGCGTTTCGAGCGCACTGATCAGGTGACCGACCAGCCGGATCGGATGATAGATCCAGCGCGGGTCCCCCAGCAGCAGATCGAGCAGAAAGCCGAGCACTACGGCAAGTAACGATAGTTCCATAGATCCGTCCCTTCCACCGGCGTCAGCAGATAGCCGCAGCCGTTCTTCACCTGATAGTCAAAGTAGTCCATTTTCGGAAAGCCAAAGCGCTCAAGGATCGCCATGATCGTGCCGCCATGCGCGACAATGCCCGCGCGGAGGGCGGTTTCTTCTGCATTGTCGGTCTGAACCACTGAATTCTCCGCTCTCCCATCCTCACGCAGGATGTTCGGTGGCACTCGTGGCTCCTCCTCCCGAGATTCACACAGGTCATCCACAATCTGCTCGAAAGCATTGCAGCAGCGTTTCCGGAAAAATTCTGTCGTCTCCCCGTTTGGGAAAGGCAGCGCCCCTCCGCTGTCGACCCAGGCCTGATAGTCCGGATTGCCGGAGAGGTCCTCATAATTTTTGTACTCAAAATCGCCGAAATCGGTCTCCCTTAGATTCGGGATGATGCGCAGCGGCGGATGCTGCGGCCAGAGGATCTCCGCAGTCTCGGCGCAGCGCTTCATCGGGCTGACATAGAGACGCCCGATCGGCGGCATCTTCTTCCCTGTAAGCTCCCGCCGCCCCTCCTCGCAGAGCGGTTCGTCCGTGCAGCAGCCAACATAACGGTGTTCCAGATTCCCCGCCGTCTTTCCGTGGCGGAGCAGCAGAATCTCAGTCATGTCTGATCACCGTTCCGATCCCGCACACGACGCGGTGCACCTCGTCCGCACGCTTCGCGATCTCGCAGCAGACGCGCCCGGTCTTCTCGCGGTACGCCCGATCGAACTGATCGACCGGCACAACGCCGTAGCCGAGCTCATTCGTCACCAGTACGATATCCGGATTCTCGCGCTGCAGCCTGTCAAAGTCGAGCTCCTCTTTCGCCTGCATGAGCCGACGAATATATTCATGGAAATGGTAAAGAAGCTTCACATTAAAAATAGCCTCCAGCGGACAGTCCGCGCCGTCCGCAGCATCCTCCCGCGCGATATGAAAGGTCTCACATGCATAGTCCTTCTTACCCTGAAAGCAGCCTCCTGTTACCAGTATCATCTTTTTTTGATCCTCCTACAGAACACACTGTGCAATCATTACCATACAGGCGCAGGCGAGCTCCATCACCTGCAGGAAAAATCCCGCGATATCTCCTGTCGTCCCGCCGAATTCTTTCATCGCCATATGATGATAATACCAGAATACGAGCGCTGCCGTCGCGAGAATAACCACCGCGTAGCGCCGGTCCATCCAGAACAGCAGCCCCGCGCAGAGGGCGATCCAGACCGTGAGCGACGTAAGCAGCGCCCGTTTTTGCGCCGCGTCCGAAAACATGGCGAGCGAACCTTTTTTGTTTGCCTTCGGAAAGACGGCAAGTGCCAGGGCGCTCAGGGCGCGCGACAGCACGAAGACGACGCCCAGCAGCGGATAAAGCCCCATATCAAGCTCACTCCACGCGCCGAGAGTGAGCGTAAAGTACGCACAGCCCATGATGACGGCGAAAGCGCCTGCGTGGGAATCCTTCAGAATCTCCAGCTTCCGCTCCTGCGGCTGATGGGAGCTCAGCGCATCCATCGTGTCGAGAAAGCCGTCCAGATGGATGCCTCCCGTCACCATGACCGGCAGCAGCACGCAGCCGGCCGCGCGCATGAGACCGCCAAATCCCAGCCAGGCCGCGACGCGCCCCCAGAGATACAGAAGCAGTCCCGTGACCGCCCCGATCGCCGGAAAAAAGCACATCGTATACTTCATATTTTCTTTCTCCCAGTCCGCGCGCGGCACCGGGATGCGCGAATACATCGCGAAGGATATCAGAAAACTGTTCCAGATTCGTTTCATACAAACACCTCACTCCCCTTTGTGGCCCGGCAGCGCGAACGCTTCTGTCAACCCGGCTGTGCTTATCTCCGGCAGGCTCCCTTTGTGGAACAGGGGAATCGAGTAGACGACCTCAACGACGAGATCCGCCATCGCCGCGAGCCGCCGGTTGATTTCTCCAAGGCAGCGCTGGTAGCGGACCGTATCCGGATCATAGTCGATCCCGTCGGAAAAGATCTCATTGGTCACGATAATCAGGTGACGGCACTGCCCGTATATCTGCCGCACACCGTCCAGAATCTCCTCTGCGCTCCGCTCTCCTGCGCCGTCATCCTGGTACATCTCGTTCGCGCACAGGTTCGACATGCACTCGAGCAAGGCCGTGTCATAGCCGGAAATGTCGGCATTTTTCAGACCTGTATAAAGTTCCAGCGTATCGAAGCCCTTGCCCTTCCGCATCCGGCGGTGCCTTGCAATTCGCTGGTGGCTCTCCTCATCGAAGGGATACATGGTAGCGATATAAAGTTTTGGGCCTTCGGCGAGACGCAGAACCAGAGATTCCGCATATTCGGATTTCCCGCTGCCGCTCCCGCCCGTCACAACGATCAGCATCGATTGTACTCCTCGCATTTTTTCAGGAAGCTGTACGCAGCCTCCGGGTTGGACCAGAGGAAAAGATGCGGAAATCCCGCATACAGGTGCTCATTGCCGACCACGCAGTCCCACTCCCGCTTTCCGACCGGCTTTTTCACATGAAAGGTGTCCCCACAGCGCTCACTTTCCCAGTAATGGAATTCATGGCCGCGCAGCGTCGTTCCGGCGGCTCCGAGCAGACCGTCCTCCCGGGCGCACAGATTGATATAGCCAAAGCGTCCGAGCCGGTCGGTTCGATAAGCGCGCGCGTCGAGGAATCCCGCCATCGGATAAAAGTTACCGTCATCTCCCTCAAGCTCCCGGTGCAGATAGAGGAAACCGCCGCACTCCGCGATACAGGGCATGCCGCTCTTCAACGCGTCCCGGATGGTGGAGCGCATGGCCGCGTTTCCGCTCAGCTCCTTTGCGTGAAGCTCCGGATAGCCGCCGCTTAAGATCAGTCCGGAAACATGCTCCGGCAGACAATCGTCTTTCAGCGGAGAGAAGGGAACAAGCTCCGCGCCCATCTCCCGCAGCAGCTCCATGTTGTCGAGGTAAGTGAAGCAGAAAGCATCATCCTCGGCAACCGCGATACGCAGCGAACATGTGTCACAGGAATGCACGTTACCTTCAACTGCCGTGCGGGAGCCAAAATCAGGATTGATACCCGCAGAGTGTTCCGGTTTAAAAATCGTCGGAATTTCCGGCTTATCTGCCAACAGTTCTTCGCTCTCTTCTGCCAGTGCGAGCAGCGCATCCAGATCAAGCGTCTCCTCCAGCTTCCCGGCCAGCCGGTTCAGCTTTTCTCTCAGCTCCTCAATCTCTCCCGGCAGTACGAGACCGAGATGACGGCTCTCCAGATTCAGATCGTCGAGCTTCGGCACATAGCCGAGCACCCGCACGCCCAGCTCCTCCTCCAGCAGAGGCTTCAGCTGCGTATAAATCATCGGCGAGATCTGGTTCAGAATCACCGCCCGGATATGGCTGTCCCCCCGGTAATCCAGAAATCCCCTGACCGTCGCCAGGATCGAAAGGCTCGCGCCCCGGCAGGGCACGATCAGCACGGTTGGAAAATCCAGCACACAGGCCACCTCATAGGTACTCCCTTGCGTACACACGCCACCCAGGCCGTCATAATAGCCCATGACGCCCTCCGCGAGCGCGATCTCACAGTCCTCTGTATTTTTCAGGAACAGATAGCGGGTCGTCTCTTCATCGGTAAAGAAGGTGTCCAGATTGCGCGATTTCGTACCGATCACGCGTCCGTGGAACATCGGATCGATATAGTCCGGCCCGCATTTGAACGAAGCCACCTTAAGCCCCCGGTTTACGAGCGCCTGCAGGATTCCGCAGGTGATCAGTGTCTTGCCGCTGCCGCTCGCCGGGGCGGCGAGAAGAAGCCTGGGCATCTTTCTCTTCATTCCGCCGCTCCCCCTCTCAGCGTGACAATATATATCGGGTTCTGTCCCATCATCAGGTGATAACTGCCGATCGCTTTCGCGCGGGCGACGCTGACGGAGATGATCTCCTCCTGGATGAGTGGCAGCGCTCGCAGACAGTCCATCACCGCGCCGATCGGCTCCAGCGTCACCGTGTTGATCACCAGACGGACAGACGGATTTTTCCGCAGAAT
>JAJPZP010000227.1 GCA_021204285.1 Lachnospiraceae bacterium
AATCTATATAATTGCAAAATACAATGAGTTATTTGCGAAAATATCCATCATTTTGCATTTTGAGGAGGTGACAGCCTGAAATATTAATTTAAATTTACAGGAGCCATTTGAAAATACCTGTAAAATGGAGGGATTCGAAAAGTTACTTTTCATGTTTGACACGTGGGTGCGGGAGAAGGGAAAGCGTGAGTAGTCAGATTCGTGGTCAGAAAATCTGACCACTATTTTTTTAAGAAAGCGAGGGTGCAGGTATGGGCAGACGAGGGGAAAATATTCGGAAACGCATAGACGGCCGCTGGGAAGCGAGGGTGGTACAGGGAAGCCCGATTGACGGGAAAACGAATTATAAATATCTGTATGGACGCTCCTATCAGGAAGTGCGGCATAAAAAAATAATATTTTCACAGGAGATCCGGCTGCAGGAACGTTCAGCCGCCAGCTGCGCAGGCTGTGATACAATAAAGATCCGGGAGGTCGCACAGGACTGGCTGGAGAAGAAAAAGCCCCTGGTGAAGGAATCGACCAGCGCGTATTACCAGGCTATGATAGAAAATCATATTTTGCCGGAGCTCGGCGATCTGACCGTGTCGGAACTTACTTCGGAGAAGATGGCAGCGTTTCTGCTGGGACGGAAGCAGCATGGCCGAAAGAGGGATGGCGGTCCGCTCGCCAATAAGACGATATCGGATCTGAAAGCGCTTTTAAAACAGATCTTATCCTACGCCAGATCCCGCGGTCTGCTTGATTCTGTCCCGGATTGTCCGTCTGTCTGTGTGCGGCAGCCACCGGTCAGCGTTCTGACCGGCGCAGAGCAGATGTGTCTGGAGTACAGGCTGATAAAGGAAGATCAGCCCTTTTCTCTTGGCGTACTGCTCTCGCTCTACGGAGGTCTGCGGATCGGGGAGGTCTGCGCGCTGCGGTGGGAAGATTTCGATTTTCAGAATGGGACCGTACAGGTCAGGCGCACATTATCGCGGATTGCCGATATTAATAAGGAAGCAAATGCTAAGACCAAAGTGGTCATCGGCAGGCCGAAGACAGACAGTTCCCTGCGCACCGTGCCGCTTCCTGCCCTCATTTTCCTGTATATAAAGGAGCGGCGCCGTCGTGGAACCGCGTATCTGCTGACCGGTACAGAAAAATACATGGAACCGCGGGTATGTCTGGACCGCTTCAAAAGACTGCTGCGGCGGGCCGGCGTGGCGGAGCACAGCTGGCACACGCTCCGGCATACCTTCGCCACCCGCTGTGTCGAGAATGGCGTTGATCTGAAGTCGCTCAGCGAGATTATGAGACATGCAAACGTCAAAATCACCCTGCAGCGCTATGTCCATCCATCTATGGATTCCAAAAAAGAGCAGGTTAACAAGCTGCCATGTGCTTTTGCCAGTGGTCAGAATCGTGGTCAGGATAAGCCGAAAAGTGCCTGATTTTACTGCGTTTCTCCGGACTTACTCTCTAAGTGGGATACTTAAAGAGTATTTCCCGGTGAATCCATGATTATTCTACTGTCAGAAGTTTTGTTTGAATAGTCAAAGATACGCCGGGTATCCGAAAAAGAGCATCCTCAGCCGGAAGAGGTGATGCTGTATGCCGCCGGATGGCAATATCATTTTATGTAACAGATCAGAGCAAAACAAAATTTTTCACACTTCCATCCTCGGATGCGGTGATGGATTTGACCGTCCCGCGCCAGAATATCTGCTTTTCTGCATCCGGAAGTTCCGCGTATGCATTCTGCCAGTCAAGGAAAAAGCGCTCCTGAAGCCCTTTCACGTCTACTATGGGAGCATCTGGTGGAATCGCCTCCAGATCGGCATTCAGCTCGCTGTACTGGCGTTTGTAGTCTTCCATCGAAATCATATCATTGACATACAACTCTGACAGCTTGGAGAGCTTGCGCTTGATGGCGTTCCTCTCGGATTTGTGCGAAACTGCAGTTTGTTTTTTCTCCGATTCGATGATGGCTTCTATTTGGCTGTCAATGTGCGTCAGGAGGTAGTCTTCCACCCGGTCTTCCCGTATCATCTTTTTAAACTCGCATCCGCTCATTTGCACGTGCCGCGTGCAGGCATAATAGGATTTGTGTTCGAGCTTAGTCCGGCTATAAAATCGAGATCCCAACCGTGCGCCGCAGAGCGGGCAGAACAGCAGGCCGGAAAACAAGTAGATGCGATTCTCCTTCACCTTCCGCACGATGTGTCCCTGCATGGACATGATGCGTTCATGCTCCTCCGGCGTGATGATCGGCGGAATTTTCAGGCCAGAGAACTCCCCCATATATGCGGTCGATGTGAACATATGGCGTGCGGTATAATACGCGAGATTCAGCTCTGGCACGGCTTTGATCGCCTTGGACGATGCGCCGGTCTCCAGATACCCATCAAACGCCTTGCGAACAAATGGGGCGACCTCTTCATCGATCACGATATGCTTCCCCTCGATCTTGTATCCCTTTGGCACGCTCCCGCTCACCGGCTCATTCCTTTCCCGCTTGCCTTCAAACACAAACTTGATGCGCTCGCTCGTCCTGTCCGCCTCGTTCTGCGCTACACTCAGCATGATATTCACTTTGAACTGCCCGGATGCGGTCACCGTTTCATAGTCTTCCTGCGTGGCTATCCATGCGGTGTGATGCTCGTCCAGAATTTTCTGTACCTCGTAGTAATCCACAATTGAACGGAACCAACGGTCGAGCCGGATGAAGAGGACAGTGTCGATTTTGTTCGCCTTCACGTCCTCCAGCAGTCGCAGCATTTCCGGGCGTTTCGTGTACCTCTTCCTCCCACTGATACCTGCGTCGATGTACTTGTCTACGACCTTCATCTTGTGGGCTTTAGCGTACTCCTCAAGAGAATGTTCCTGCTCCGCAAGGGAAAGACCGTGCTTGACCTGCTCCTCACTTGAGACTCGCGCGTAGAGTGCTACCCGTTCCATATTAGCTCCTCTTTACATATCTTCCCTGCTTGTCTTTGAACTTGCCCATGCAGACCATGATGAAGTCAACCAGCGCCCAAATTCCTGTGACAACTAAACCGAAGCCTGTAATCGCACATACAAGCATTATAATGCCCGTTCCGATCTTCCCGGTATAAAAGCGGTGGATCCCGATCACTCCCAAAAACAAACAGAGCAACAGAGTGGCAATCCAGCTTTTTGGACTGATTGATGGGTCAATCGTGGGCTCAGCGACTTTTAAATCCTCGACCTGTTTTCCACACTTCGGGCAGACCACGCATTCCTCGTCGATCAGTTCCCCACAGTGTTTACAATACTTTTGTCCTTCCATTTTGATTTCCTCC
>JAJPZP010000044.1:0-1029 GCA_021204285.1 Lachnospiraceae bacterium
ATCGCTGCCTGATCTGGCAACTGTTTCACCACTTCTTCAAATTGTTTATATATTATGTTCTCCATATTGTCAACTTTCTTTTATTATGCAATCAACTGAAAAACTTCATCAGCGCCTGCATGGATATTGATTGACGCGTAACCGTCAAAATTAGTTTTCCCCGGATTGACCTGAATGATCTTTGCATCACGTTTCCTGCAATTAAAAT
The DNA here is from genome assembly GCA_021204285.1 of Lachnospiraceae bacterium. Taxonomy (GTDB): domain Bacteria; phylum Bacillota; class Clostridia; order Lachnospirales; family Lachnospiraceae; genus Hominiventricola. The sequence goes on from JAJPZP010000044.1 coordinate 209, forward strand.
AAGCGTTTCCATAAGAACCATTTGCTCCGATAATAAGAATCAGATCTGCCCTGGAAATCCACTCCTGTGCTTTTTTCAGGCCTTCCTCATAAAGCCCGATTCCACTATAAAAGGGAAATGTCCAGATAACATCCCCGCACTCATCGCATCTCGGGACAGTTCCCTGCTTCCATATATGATAATCATCAAAGTGTTTCCCACATTTCGTGCAGCGGTTGATCTGAAGGCTTCCCTGGATTTCCGCCACGTTTTCCGACCCGGCTATCGTGTGCATGCAGTCCACATTGGTCGTGATAATTCCCTGAAGAAGACCATTGATTTCCAGGCTTCTCAGCGCTTTGTGTGCATAGGATGGTTCATTGGCAAACATAGAATGCAGGAAAGCATGATCGAGCAGCTTATAGTATCGGTCCGGTTCGTTCCTGAGCACATTTTCCGAAGCCAGCGGCAAAAGCTCTTCCACATTTTCATGGTCAAAACTCATGCCGCCCGCAGAAAGAGAGATACCAGCTCCAGTGATCGCCACAGTATACCGGCTCTCATTCAACGCCTTTTTCAACTGTGCTGCCTCTCTGGCAATATCCATTCAGATTCCTCCTTCCCCGCTCTGTCATTCGCTCTTCCCGCCAGAACAGGAACGATCCTGCCTGGAAAAGTTCCTGCAAAACTCCCTGTAGTTATAATCTTTCTCCGGACGACAGAGCACCGCGAAATCAATGGAGGCAAACGGCAGACTGCTTTCCTGTATTGCCCGGTAAAACAGATCGGAGACAAGCGCCGCGTCATTGCCAAACACCCCGCAGCCAAAAGCTCCCAGGATC
>JAJPZP010000044.1:1039-3299 GCA_021204285.1 Lachnospiraceae bacterium
AACCAGCAGCATTCCCTGTATGCGCTTATAAAGCATCTCTTCGTATTCCTGCTGTGACATTCCTTCCAGCCCCATGCGGATCATCGGCGCCGCACAGCTCATGACAGAGAGTGAAAACGGCTCAGAGAGTATCTCCGCGGAGGCATCCTTCAGCACCTCCACGCAGGGAGACAGCATCACGCCGTCCGAACCCATGCGTGTCTTTCGCGCATTATTATAGTCATAATATTTCTTCGCCTCCCCGCTTTCCAGCGACAGCAGAAGTGACGTCCTGCGGCAGAGATCCTCCTCCTGCGCACTGGCTCCATCCCGCGTGCGGCCGCCCGGACGCGTGGCACTCGCCAGATTCAGGACAAGGATACGAGGCTCCGGCTCTCCGTTTTTCTCTAATTCCTGATATTTTCTCTGCGCAAGGACAAGGGCGTCGATATTCTCGCAGCTGAACGTACAGGTACTGCTCTGTGTCAGAGATAAAGCAGAATCCGTATTACTTGCTGCCTCCTCCCGCAGCCTCTCGATGTCCTCCGGCAGAAACACCTGTATTTGCCGCATCTGCTCTGGAGAAAAGCGCAGATTTATTTCCCTTGCGTTCTTCTCATAGCTGCCTTTTTCCAGGATGTCCAGCGTGTCCTCCAGGATCGCTACCATTGTTTTCCTGCGCATGTCCTTCTGCCGTTCTCTTTCCTGAATTTCTTCTTCGGAGAGTCCCTTATACTCTGCAGCCCGCATCTGCGCCGCCATCTTCTGTAACTGTTCCTCCTCCGTCAGCTTCCGTTTGTTTTCCTCCTCAGCCATTTCCATTCCACCTTTCTATCAGCTTGTGAAATACATCGTCGCACGCCTCCCGGATATTCAGATCCGCGACCCTGTCAAAACCGGTATGCCCCGGATTGATCTGGACGATCACGGCGTCCCTTCTCCGATAATCCCAGTAAGCGCTTCCGTAATAGCCATTCGTTCCGATCACGAGGATCAGATCCGCCCTGGAAATCCATTCCCGCGCTTTTTGGACACCTTCCTCCCAGAGCCCGATGTGGCTGTAAAGCTCCCAGGGCAGGATGCTTCCACCACAGGATTCACATTTTGGCAACTCCTCCTGCTCCCAGATCTCATAGCCGTCATAATGGCGGCCACATTTCGAGCAGCGGTTGATCTGGAATCCTCCCTGAATTTCCGCCACGTTTTTGGAGCCGGCCATCGTATGCATACAGTCCTCATTTGTCGTGATGATGCCCGTCAGTTTTCCGGCTGTCTCCAGGTCGCGCAGCGCATAGTGGCTGAAGCTGGGCTTATAGCTGTGCATCGTCTTGACATAAGAGCGCAGAAATTCGTCGCTCTCAAATCCACCCGGCCGGATCGACTGGGAGAGCTGGCTGTATGTCACGCCTCCTCCGGCCAGGGAAATGCCCGCGCCGGTGATGGCTACCATGCTGTGGCTTTCGTCGATATAACCGGCCAATTGCTGTATTTTATCTATATTCTTATCTTCTCTGGAAAATCTCATAAGCGTCACATCCTGTCCATTTCCTGCTTAGCTATTTCCGCCCCGTATTTCTTTCAGCTTCTGAAAGACTTCATCTGACCCTTCCCGGATGTTCAGATCCGCGACCCGGTCAAATGCGGTATGCCCTGGATTGATCTGAACGATCACGGCGTCCCTTCTCCGGTAATCCCAGTAGACGCCTCCGTAATTGCCGTGTGTTCCGATAACGAGAATCAGGTCTGCTTTCGAAATCCAGTTTCTGGCTTTTCTGACGTCCTCGTCCCAGAGGCCAATATGGCTGTAAAGCGGCCAGGGCTGGATCGATCCTCCACAGGACTCGCACAGGGGCAGCTCCTTCTGTCTCCAGATCTCATAAGTATCATAGTGGCGACCGCACTTTTTGCAGCAGTTGACCTGAAGGCTGCCCTGGATCTCCGCGACGTTTCGGGAACCGGCGATCGTGTGCATACAGTCCACATTGGTCGTGATAATCCCGATGAGTTTTCCTTCTTTTTCCAGATCTGCCAGGGCATAATGCGCAAAGCTCGGTTCGTAGGAGAACATGGTCTCCAGATAAGTAGGCAGAAAAGAGCCGCCCCCTGAACCGAGGCGCGCAAAGCGCATCTGTCTATAAGTCACCCCTCCGCCGGCAACCGAAATTCCCGCACCGGTCGTAGCAACAATGTTTTCGCTCCTGTCAATATAATCGGCCAGTTTCTGGATCGGATCCGCGCTCTGCTCACTCTTCCAAAATGCCATAAGCATTTACTCCTCACG
>JAJPZP010000265.1 GCA_021204285.1 Lachnospiraceae bacterium
TCATATAACTCAACGAAATATAGCCGGTATCCTTCGTCAATGCGGCAAGGAAGTTGATAAAACTTTCTTTATCATTCTTCGTTATATATTTCTTATGAAAAATGCAATCCCACTCGTCGAATACGAAAATGAAGTTCACGCCTGTCTCCGCATGAATCATCTTTAAATACTCGATCGAAGACGCTTCCTCCCAAAGCTCAATATCCGGAAAGCTTTTTCGGAGATCTCCTGTCAGGAGCTTTTCAACACGATTGACAAATTCATCATAGCTTTTGCTCAGATTTGCCGCCTCACTGAAATTCAGGTAAATCACATCATGCTGATTCAGATGCTCACGATAGTGCGGATTCCCCGCTATCTTCAAAGAGCCAAAAACAATGCTGCTGTCCACCCCTTTTCCAAAAAAGGAAGCGATCATCGCTGCCATCACAGATTTGCCGAAGCGCCTGGGCCGGGTGATGCAAATGTGATTATTTCCCTGCTCGACAAGTGGGAGCAGCTCGCTGAGCAACTGTGTTTTATCGACAAAATACGGCTTTCTTGTCTCACTCTCATACAACGAAAAAGCATTTTTGCTGTTCAGATAATATCCCATTTGATTCCGCTCCCTTCCGGCGACGCGTGCAATTTCCGACTCCCTCAATGGTACATTGACATTATAGCAGAAATCCCTGCGGATTACACTCATTTTATCAAAAGAGCCGCCGCGAATCGCGGCAGCTCTCTTCTTTTCATCACAGAATATTCTACAGCTTCTTCACAAACAGCGCCCGGATCGCGTTCAGCACGGCGAGTATCATCACGCCCACATCCGCGAAGACCGCGATCCACATGTTCGCGACACCGACCGCCACGAGGATGAGGCAGAGCAGCTTGATCACGATCGAGAAAACGATGTTCTGGTACACAATCCGCAGGGACTTGCGGGAAATCCGAATTGCCTTCGCAATCTGCATGGGATCATCGTCCATCAGCACCACATCCGCCGCTTCGATCGCCGCGTCGGAGCCCATGGCTCCCATCGCGATACCAATGTCCGCGCGGCGCAGCACCGGCGCGTCGTTGATGCCGTCGCCGACAAAGGCAAGCATCTCGTTCTCCGATTTTTCCTGCAGAAGCTCCTCCACTTTGGCCACCTTATCCGCCGGGAGCAGCTGCGCATACACCTGATCGATGCCCAGGGAAGCGGCCACCTGCTCCGCGACTTTCGCGGAATCGCCGGTCAGCATCACAGTCTTCCGCACGCCGGAGGCCTTCAGCTTCTGGATCGCCTCTTTGGAATGTGGCTTCTCGATGTCCGAGATCACGATATGCCCGGCGTATTTGCCGTCGATCGCCAGGTGAATGATGGTTCCCACGGAATGACAGCTGACATAGTCAACGCCCAGCGCGGTCATCAGCTTGTCATTTCCGGCCGCGACCGAATGGCCGTCCACAGTAGCCGTCACACCTTTGCCGCTGATCTCCTGAATATCGGAAACCCGGCTGCGGTCGATCGGCTTGCCGTAAGCCTTCTGCAGACTCTTGCTGATCGGGTGGGAGCTCGCAGACTCCGCAAGCGCCGCGTACTCCACGAGCTGCTCATCGGAAATCTCACTGTGGTGGATGCCGCTCACCTCAAATACACCCTGCGTCAGGGTACCGGTCTTCGAGAGCAGCTCCAGATAGTTGGAGCCCTTCACCAGCACGCCCGCGTTGCTCGCCCCACCGATACCGGCGAAGAAGCTTAAGGGGATACTCACAACCAGCGCGCAGGGGCAGCTCGCAACCAGGAAAGTCAGCGCGCGGTAAATCCATACATTCCAGCCGGCAGCATTTCCCATCAGAAGATTCACAACAGACGGAATGATCGCCAGCGCGATGGCCGCATAAACGCCCGCCGGAGTATAGACGCGCGCAAATTTGGTAATAAAATCCTCGGATTTCGATTTCCGGGAACTCGCATTCTCCACCAGGTCAAGGATTTTGGAGACCGTGGAATCGCCGAATTCCTTTGTCGTTCTGATTTTTAAAACGCCGGACTCGTTGATGCAGCCGCTGATGATCTCGTCGCCGGTCTCCACATCGCGTGGCAGGCTCTCTCCGGTCAGCGCTGCCGTGTTGAGCGTGGAATTTCCCTCCACGACCACGCCGTCGATCGGCACCTTCTCGCCTGGCTGGACGACAATGACGCTTCCGATCTCCACCTCGTCCGGGTCCACCTTTTCCAGTACACCGTCGCGCTCGATATTCGCGTAATCCGGGCGAATATCCATCAGCTCACTGATATTTCTGCGGCTCTTTCCGACCGCATAGCTCTGGAACAGCTCGCCGATCTGGTAGAGCAGCATGACCGCGATCGCCTCCAGATAATCACCGCTCCCGGAGTACAGCGCCAGGATGATGGCGCCGATCGTCGCGACTGCCATCAGAAAGGCCTCGTCAAAAACCTGACCATTGCGGATGCCCTTCCAGGCTTTTTTCAGGATGTCGTAACCGATGATCAGATAGGGCACCATATAGAGGGCGAAACGCAGCATGCCCGTCTGCGGCAGGATGGAAATATTCCCAAGATAATTCAGGATTCCCAGCAGCGCCGCCGATACCAGGATCCGGATCAGCATTTTCTTCTGTTTCTTATTCATAACCCTAAGCTCCTTCCCGCAGGGAAAAACAGCCGCCCTCTTCGGACGGCTGCAGACACGGCATAATCAGATGAAGACCTCGCAGTCGTCCTCCACCTTCTTGCAGTTCGCACGCACATTCTGCATGACGGACTTTACGTCCGCGCCATCCTCGAATTCCACCGCCATCTTCAGCGTCATGAAATTCACAGTCCCATTCTTCACGCCCTCGGTCTTGTTCGCCGCAACTTCCATCTTGTCCGCGCAGGCCGCACAGTCCACATCGATCTTGTAGCTCTTTTTCATTTTCCCGACTCCTTTTATCATTAAATGAATGTTTAATCGTTAAATCGACTATACACTGGAATGCGTCGACTGTCAATAGCAAGCCGGGGAATTTTTCCTTGCCTCCTGCGAATTTTTCTCTATAATAGGAGGCAGGAGGAATTTTACATGGCCAATATACAATTACCACATAAGCACGAGGGAAACCCCTTCCTTGATATTTCACATATACCCGACGCGGAGCAGTTCCGTACCGCCGCAGACATTCTGAAGCTGCTCGGCGATGCGAGCCGCATCCGCATCTTCTGGATCCTGTGCCACTGCGAAACCTGCGTGATCAATCTGTCCGCCATGGTGGAGATGAGCAGCCCTGCCGTGTCCCATCATCTGCGG